>JAZNTG010000001.1:0-83710 GCA_045591645.1 Acutalibacteraceae bacterium
TGTGCAGAAAGTCCCTGATTACCGAGGCCGGCCTTCTCAAGATATGTATAAACAATGTGCTGAACGGTCTTGTTACTTATCCTACGTCTGTTTCTGCTAATAAATAGAGCGTTTTTATGATCAGCAGGAATGCCCTCATTAGGTCTTACTGCAAGATATTCGGATAGGGAAGAGGTACAGGCTTCATTGAGATAAATAATACGTTCTTTGTTGCCTTTACCCAGTATTCTAATCGACCCATCTGAAGTAATATCAGTAATATTGATATTGCATAGCTCAGATAATCGCATTCCGCAGTTCAAAAATAATGTAATAATACAATAATCTCGCTTCGCATTCGGTGAATCGCTATTCTTTACTGAATTCAGTAATTCTAAAGAGTCCTCTAAAGTCAGATGCTTAGGAAGTGAGCTTTTAAGCTTCGGTGCATCGAGCATTTCGGCAGGGTTAGATTCAAGCTGCTGAGTGTGCGATGTGAGATACTTAAAAAACTGTCGCAAAGTAGATACCTTACGGGCTCTGGTCGTAGAATTGTTACTGCGATCGTTTTTACAATAAACCAGAAATGAATGAATGTCATAGGTTGAAACAGAGCGTACCAACTCTAAATCAACATCAGAAATATCAATTTTTTCAAATTCCTCGTTTAATGGAATTTTTCCTTTAATAAGTTTAATGTATCTAAAAAAAGTTATAAGATCACGGTAATACTCGTTAACCGTAGAAGACGATTTATTTTTAATAGCTTCATTATAGACCAAGAACTGTCTGATGATCTCAGGAGAATCAGCAACATAGTTAAGATTCAAAAAATCAACTCCAATAATACATAGTATATAAATATGTTGAATCAGTTGTTGTGGGCATTAATACCCACACAAACCACCTATCAACCTCCCTTAATTATACAAAACATTTATTTTGTATAATTGGGTATGTTTTTATTATACTCCCTTTTGGGGAGTCTGTCAAGTTGATTTTACCTCCTTTAAGCAGATTTTATAAATTGCTGAAGCTCGTCGAGCTGACCTTTATCGCTTAAGGACATCAAACAGAAAATATCTTTTGTGAATTCTTTAAATGCTTCTCTGCGAGTCTTTCGGATAATAGGCTCAAGATGATATCTCGTATATTGGAGATGCTCATCTATTCATTAATATCATATTATATCTTCTCTTTCTTGGTCGTCATAGGTGCAATTAAACAAAGGTGTGTTCTTTACCCCTAAAATTTCGATTCTGATCATTTCTTGACTAGATTTAGAAAAGATCCTATCAGACTATTATAATAGCTCTCACTCAAAATTTCGCCATTTTCGTTCTTGGTATTTACATTAATCATATAGTTAATCTCGATGAGATGCTTCCTACGTACCTGCTCCACAGGATTGGCTCCTACAATACAAAAGATTAAAAGGAACCAACCTAAAGGTCGATTCCTTTTAATTGGTCCGAGTGACAGGAGTCGAACCTGCGGCCTCTTGAACCCCATTCAAGCGCTCTACCAAACTGAGCCACACCCGGATAAATTATGTAGTTTTTGCTAACGCGAATGCTATTATAACACAAACATTTAAAAAAATCAAGAAGAAAATGCCGACATTTTAATATATCGGCATTTTTTTATTTTAGTCGTTAAAACCGCTCTCAACAAGATCTACAAGAGCATTCAATGCTGCCTCTTCATCCGAGCCGTCAACTATGATACGGATCTTTGTACCGCCCACGATTCCAAGCGAAAGAACGCCGAGAAGACTCTTAGCATTTACGCGTCTATCTTCTTTTTCTACCCATACAGAGGACTTGAACTCATTAGCCTTCTGAATAAAGAAGGTCGCAGGTCTTGCGTGAAGTCCTACCTGATTATTGATAACAACATCTTTAACGCACATAATAAATACTCCTCAATCAATTTCGAAAATAACTTAAATTTGAGTATAACACCACAGAATGATGATTTGTAACTATTATACCACAATATATTCCACAGTCAATTATAAAAATTCAAGTTCTCTTTTTCATCCAAAACAGTTAAAATTTAATCTTTTCATTTTGTGCAAATTGTCACAATGTGTGGATAATTATTGAGCACTATGAATTATTCCACGACCAAATTCTTAATTAGTTTCCTTTCTGTTTCGGTTAGCTCCGCCTTTTCTAACATATCAGGGCGTCGTTTTGCCGTTTCCTCGATAGCTTTTTCTCTCCGCCATTTTTTAATATTAGCGTGGTGTCCGCTTAGCAGTACCTCAGGCACACGAATATCGTTCCAAACTTCCGGCTTTGTATACTGCGGATATTCAAGTAAACCGTCAAAGTGGCTCTCATCTGTAAAGCAAATATCGTCCGCAAGCACACCCGGTAGCATTCTGCAGATGGCATCAGCGACAACCAGTGCGGGAAGCTCCCCGCCCGTAAGAACAAAATCGCCTACCGAAATTTCTTCATCAACTATTGTTTCAATAATCCGCTCATCTATACCTTCATAATGTCCGCATAGTAAGACTATTCTGTCTTTTTTTGAAAGCTCGACTGCTTTTTTCTGATCAAAGGTCTTTCCCTTTGGTGAAAGATAGATAAGATGCGGCTTTTCATCGGTATCCTTATCGAAAAGAGAATTGTAGCAATTATATATGGGGGTAGCAGACATAACCATTCCCATACCTCCGCCGTACGGAGTATCGTCCACCTTATTATGCTTATTACCCGAATAATCGCGGATGTTACGGCAGTTTATTTCGACCTTACCTGCCTTACGTGCTCTTCCGATAATGCTCTCAGACAAAACTGCTTCGCACATATCGGGGAAAAGGGTCATTATATCAATCCTCATCGTCAAATATCCCCTTTAAAGGCTTGATTATTATTTTCTCGGCGTCAATATCAACCGATTTCACGATGTCTGGTATGTTCGGAATAAGGTATTCCCTGCCGGCTCTTTCAATATGCCAGACGTCATTTGCCCCTGTCTGAGAGACTTCGCTGATACGCCCCAGAAGTTCACCAGTATTCTCATCATATACGCTGCAGCCGATAAGGTCTTCAATAAAATATCTGCCTTCTTCAAGTTTTACGTCATTTCTATCTATATAAAGGACTCTGTTGCGGAAGCTCTCTGCCTGCTCGATAGTATCCACGCCCTTGATTGAGGCTATGACGATATTGCCGTGCGGCTTTGATGAGATTATGCGAACAGCTTCTTTTCCGTTTTCGTCTAAATAAAGCTTTTTAAAGGAACAAAGAAACTCAGGTGAGTCGCACCAAGGCTGGATGCGCACCTGACCGCGGATGCCGTGTGTTCCTACTATTTTTCCTGTTTCAAGATAATGCTTTTTCATAAAAATCTCCGTTTTTATATTGTTGGCGTAAGTCAACACCTTAATTCTGCATTAAGATAAAGCCCTCATATTAAAATGAGGGCTTTATCTATTAGTCGATTTCGACCATAATCTTCTCGTTATTTCTGTTTGCTGCTGCGCGCATTACGGTACGGATAGCCTTAGCTATTCTTCCCTGCTTGCCGATTACTCGACCCATATCACCTTCAGCAACATGAAGATGGTAAACGATAACACCCTCTTCATTGGGCTCGTCAACTGTTATGCTGATCTGGTCGGGATTTTCAACAAGTCCCGATGCGATAGACTTTAACAATTCCTGCATAAAAAAATCCTCCGAAATTAGATGATTTCAGCTTTTTTAAGAAGAGCCTTAACGGTATCAGTGGGCTGAGCGCCGTTAGCGATCCACTTCTTAGCCTTCTCGCCGTCAATGTTAACTGCAGCGGGATCCTTAGTAGGATCATAGGTTCCGATCTCCTCGATGAAACGACCGTCTCTCGGATATCTCGAATCTGCTACAACTACACGGTAGAAAGGTGCCTTCTTAGCACCAAGTCTGCGAAGTCTGATTTTAACTGCCATTTGTATACACCTCCGAAAAAATAACTTAGTTTGTATTAAAAAGAGTTGCCCCTTTAAAATCCTTTAAAGCCACCAAAACCTTTTGGCAAGCCTCTGCCGCCCATACGTTTAGCGAAGCCTTTGTTATTCATCTGCTTGAACATTTTTTTCATCTGCTCATACTGACGCATAAGTCGGTTGACCTCTTCGACCGAGGTGCCGCTGCCCGCGGCGATTCTGCGTCTGCGCGATGCATTGAGCAAATCAGGCTTTTCGCGCTCCTTTTTGGTCATAGACTTTATGATAGCCTCAACGCGGAGCATAGCGCGCTCGTCAATATCGGCATCCTTTATCTGATTGCCGACACCCGGCATCATAGCGAGAACATCCTTTATATTGCCCATTTTCTTTATTTGCTGGAACTGCGCTAGCAGATCGTTCATATCGAACTTATTTTCCTGTAGCTTTTTAGCAGTTTCAAGTGCCTGTTTTTCGTCTATTTCACTCTCGACCTTTTCAATCAGAGAGAGCATATCTCCCATACCAAGGATACGGGAAGCCATACGGTCGGGATGAAATTCATCAAGATCGTCTATTTTTTCGCCGACACCAGCAAACATAATCGGCTTGCCTGTTACCGCTCTGACCGAGAGTGCGGCACCGCCTCTTGTATCGCCATCAAGCTTTGTAAGGATAACTCCGTCAATCTCTAACTGTTCGTTGAAAGCCTTTGCAATATTTACCGAGTCCTGACCGATCATCGAGTCGATAACAAGTAAAATATTGTTTACCGTTACAGCCTTTGTAATACGGGATAGCTCATCCATAAGCTCAGTATCGATATGAAGTCTGCCTGCGGTATCGAGTATCAGATAATCGTGTCCGTAGTCTCGCGCGTATTTAACTGCGTCGACCGCGGTCTTTTCGGGCTTCTGTGTTCCCTTTTCAAAAACGGGAACGCTTATCTGCTCGCCAAGGACCTTTAACTGATCTATCGCGGCAGGTCTGTATATATCACAGGCGACCATCATTGGACGGTGACCGTTCTTTTTTAAAAATCTTGCAAGCTTTGCGGCATGGGTGGTTTTACCTGAACCCTGCAGACCGCACATCATAATAACCGTGGGTATCCTATCTGATGTCTTGAGTCTGACCTGCTCACTGCCCATTAAAGCAGTCAGCTCATCGCGGACTATCTTTACTACCATCTGTGCGGGAGTCAGGCTGTCCATAACCTTTTCGCCAATGCACTTTTCAGCGACGGTATTGGTGAAATCCTTTGCTACCTTATAGTTTACGTCGGCTTCAAGGAGCGCAAGGCGCACCTCACGCATAACGTCACGAACGTCCTGCTCACGGAGCTTTCCCTTAGAGCGCAGGCGTTTGAAGACGCCGCTAAGCTTATCGGAAAGACTGTCAAATGCCATACTCTCAACTCCTTCTTAAAGGTTATCCACAAGTTGTGCAAGAGTATTTACATCGCTCTCGCCTGCCGCTACCTTTTCAAAAGCGGCTTTAAGCTCTTCACTTTTTTTACAAAAGCCAAGCTTTGTTTCGAGGTCTATAAGCGCAGCTTCGCTTCTCTTTACAAAGTCGCTCGCTCCCTGACGGGTCATCCCCTCGTTCTCTGCAATTTCAGAAAGAGAGAGGTCGCAATTATAATAACCATCGAGTATCCTCTGCTGTTTGTCAGACAGTGCCGCACCGTAGCGCTCAAGCAGCTTTGAAACCTCTAAATTTACTGCCAAAACGCTCACTTCCTCTGTAAAGTTTTTTACTTGCATGCTATTTTAACACAGAACAAGGTGTTTGTCAAGCATTTTTCTTTACAGCTATTCGCTTGTACGAGCCGTCAAACTATTCTAAACACCGCTTAGATCAAACTCAGGAATACATTCCCCGCATGCGCTTTTCAGCGACTGAATGTAAATCTCACTAAAGCTTTTATCAACACAAGCTTCAATAACCTTCTCGTACTCACGTTTAGTAATTCTGCGATTGATCTCAGGATAGCTTTCCGCCTTATACATAGGTACATACTGACTCATAAGCGAAAAATATATATCAGGTGTGTTTTTGCTCAGAAATTTTATAATTTCTATAGCATCATTTGTACATTGCGGTAAAAGCATATGGCGTACAATAATACCCTTTTGCATAATCCCTTCCCTGTCAAGAGCGGGCTTTCCTTTGATTTCATATGCGCGCTTTATAACAGCAGACGCTACATCAAAATAATCGTCACATTTTGCGTATCTTTTTGATTTTTCCTTGGAAAAGAATTTAAAATCAAACAGATATACATCAAAAATATCTTCTTCGATCACTTTTATGTCCTCATATCCGCTGCAATTGTATACAAGCGGTATTTTAGGCTTATAAAGCGACAGAGCATCTTTTATTGCTGCTATATAATGGCTTGGAGTTACGAGATTAATGTTGTGAGCGCCTGAATCTTCAAGCTCTTTAAATATTTCAGCAAGCCTACCGACGCTGATATCCTTTCCATAGCATTGGTGGCTTATATCGTAGTTCTGACAGAATACGCATTTGAGTGAACAGCCGCTAAAAAATACTGTTCCTGAACCGTTTGTACCGCTGATACACGGCTCTTCTCCAAAATGCAGACCTACTCTGGCAACTCTGGGCAGTAAAGGTACCTGACAAAGTCCGAATTTTCCCTCATCTCTCGCAGCATTACATCTGCGAGGACAGTCATTACACAGTAACATTCTCTTTTTGTCCTTCTGCGGTCATTACAGGCAAAATTCTCTTTTTAACAATTAGCTTGTCATAGGTCTGCTTAAAAGAGATCATAGACTTGAGCTTTGTATTACAGGCGGTACAGTGAAATGTGGCTCTGTGCCAATTGCTAAAAAATTTCCACTTTCCTTTTCTTTCTGCCAGATTATTGCAAACGGGACAGTGAAAACGTAGATATGCAGGATCTATCCGCTTGTCCTTTATATTCTTTAAATAATAGGATTTAAAGGTAATCCTTCTGTAGAAATCTCCGTTATGAGTATCTTTAATATTACGCTTAAAGCGATCTTCATTATATGTTTTTTTCAAAATGAGCGCAGCAACGTAAGAATCGTCACGTGCCGTGTGTAGGTCAAACTCACCGGTAGATATATCAAGCATAATCGCCGCGTTTATAAGTGAAATCTGGTTGTTTATCTGAATACCTGTAAGCTTTAACTCACTCTGAACATAAGTTTGAAGATCAAGATAGCGTGAAATTTTGACTGTTTCCTTTAGCTCAAAGGTTTTAGAGTTGTCAACTATAGCATACAGATCGGAATTACTCCAGGTCATAGTAACACTGTCATCAGGAGCCCATTTATTGTATGCCTTCACTGCCTCAGCCAAGGGAATACCGTTCATCATTTCATCATTAGTGATGCCCGTCAGCTTAATGACCTTACTGCTGAGCTTATGGGTAAGAGCGGACTTTACAGTAACCTGAAAGCTGTCAGTGAGGTTAAGGTTATCGTCAAGACGTACTGCACCTATCTGCAATATCTCATTAATAAACTTGTTCTCTTTTTTGTGATATACAGTATTCCATTCCAGATCAAGAATAATATAGTTCATTACTTA
Source organism: Acutalibacteraceae bacterium (assembly GCA_045591645.1). Classification (GTDB taxonomy): domain Bacteria; phylum Bacillota; class Clostridia; order Oscillospirales; family Acutalibacteraceae; genus SFWF01. The sequence continues at coordinate 7,505 of JAZNTG010000001.1, forward strand.
TTCTTAGCCTCAAATTTCATTCTTTCTTCTTTATTTAGAATTCTTTTTCTGAGTCTGGTCGAAGTCGGGGTGATCTCAACAAGCTCATCATTTTTTATAAACTCAAGACACTGCTCAAGAGACAGAGTCGAATGTGGCACAAGCTTTAAAGCATCATCAGAGCCAGCGGCACGCATATTTGTTGCCTGTTTTTTCTTACAGACATTGCAAACGATGTCCTCGTTTTTGGGGTTTTCTCCGACTATCATACCCTCATATACCTCAACACCGGGACCGACAAACAGACGTCCTCTGCTTTGAGTATTGAAAAGTCCGTAGCCTGTAGTTTCACCTGTTTCGTGTACGATTATCGAACCGGTATTTCTCGACTCGAAATCGCCCTTATATTCCTGATAGCTGTCAAATACGTGATTCATTATACCGTTACCGTTTGTGTCGGTAAGAAACTGTGAACGATAACCCATAAGGCCGCGTGCTGGAATTAAAAACTCAAGATGACTCATACCGCCATCTCTGGTTCCCATATTCTTAAGCTCTGCCTTTCGTGAACCGAGCCTTTCCATAACTGCGCCTACATAATCCTGCGGCACCTCGATCATAAGAAGCTCAATCGGCTCGTAAAGTTTACCGTCAATTTGCTTATAAATTACCTTAGGAGGCGAAACCTGAAACTCAAATCCCTGTCTACGCATCGTTTCTATCAGAATTGAAAGGTGTAATTCACCTCTTCCCGATACTTTAAATGTATCGGCAGAGTCAGTTTCTTCGACGCGCAGTGAAACGTTAGTTTCAAGCTCTTTAAAGAGTCGGTCACGAATATTACGAGAGGTCACATACTTGCCTTCTCTTCCTGCAAAAGGAGAGTTATTTACCATAAAGTTCATAGAGAGCGTCGGCTCGTCTATTTTTACAAATGGCAACGGATCAATATGCTCGCGATCACAGGCGGTCTCACCGATATTGAGCTTGTCAATTCCTGCAACCTGTATAATATCGCCGTATGAAGCCTTTTCAACCTCAACACGCTTTAGACCTTCGTACATAAATAATTTACTGATCCTCACAATTGAGTGTGATCCGTCAGCGTGACAAAGCGCAACCGACTGTCCTGCCTTAACAGTTCCACGCTCAACTCTACCTACGCCGATTCTGCCCAGATAATCATCATATTCAATATTTGAAAACAGTATCTGTAATGGAGCAGTATCATCACCTTCGGGTGGCTCAACCTCATTGACGATCATTTCAAATAGCGGCCTGAGGTCTATTCCCTGTTCTTCGGGGCTCATCATGGCGTAACCATCTCTTCCCGAAGCATAAACTACGGGAAAATCAATCTGATCGTCGTCTGCGCCAAGCTCTATAAACAGATCGAGCACTCCGTCAACTACCTCATAAGGTCTCGCCATAGGCCTATCTACCTTATTTACAACTACAATGACCTTTTTTCCTAGTGAGAGAGCTTTTTTCAGTACGAATCGGGTCTGAGGCATGCAGCCCTCAAAAGCATCTACAAGAAGCAAGACGCCATCAACCATCATAAGGATGCGTTCAACCTCACCGCCGAAGTCAGCGTGACCCGGGGTGTCAATAATGTTGATTTTAATGTCATTGTACATAACGCAGGTGTTTTTTGAAAGTATGGTTATGCCTCTTTCTCTTTCTAGATCGTTTGAGTCCATAACCCTTTCGTCCACCTGCTCATTAGAGCGAAAGGTTCCGCTCTGACGAAGCATTCCGTCAACGAGTGTAGTTTTTCCGTGATCAACGTGCGCGATGATAGCAATATTACGTAAATTGTCTCTTTTTGTCATAAACATCCCTCTTTTTCAACTATATAAGTATAACTCTTATGTGATAGTTTGTCAATTAAATACGGTATTTCATATAATGTTATCGGAGGTGAATTATATGTCAAATTCAACCTGTAACGGAAGATATAACTGCGTAGATATTGCAGTGTTTGCAAGCGTTATCATAGGAATTATCGCCGGTGTACTCACATTTACTGCTGTAATTACTGCTGCACCCGCATTTTTATGGGTCGTTTTCGGTGTTGCAATAGGCTATTTGGCTGTGCTGTTGTTCTCTGCTAGCAGACTTAGAACAAGCCTTCGTTGCGGTTATACAGCACTTGTTGCAGTATTGGTGGGAATTCTCGGAACACTTTTATTCTCGGTTATTCTTTTAGCAATAAGTTTTGCAGCCACAAGTGTTCTTGGTGCAATATTTACAGGTCTTCTTTTAGGCTTCTTCACATTGACCGTAACGGCAACAGTATGTCTTATTAAAAGAATCGTGCTTTGCAACGAATAAATAACGGCTTCGATTAGGGACACACTCTATAGAATGTGTCCCTTTTTGGAGCTTTTATAGTGGGTTCGAGCCCCAATATATAAAAAATAATAGCACCATCTTACGATAGTGCTATTATTTTGGAAAGGTTGTACAAATTTGAATTCTTTTAAATTTTTCACCTATGTGTTCGACCCCTACATATTTTTAGGAATGGTGTTTTATAGTTATAAATCAATGATGATTTCGTATTTATCATCAATAAGAATATAGTTCGCACTATATAACTGTGCAAGTTTTAAGATTTCGGCATTGTCTGCCAGCACACTCTCGATAGTACACCACTCATCATCTAAACGACTTTCAATTACATTTGCATATTTTTTTATGTCAGCAAAGTGGTTTCTAATATAACCCTCACTCATTACAAGGCAGTAATATTTGATGTCTTTAAGATATTTTCCTTCAAAGTCCTTCTGCCAATCGAACGGAATGTAGCAACCCTCAACAACTAAGTTCTGCCTGTTTTCAATTGCAGTTTTAATCATTTCACGTACAATAGGCCATAAGTATGCAGTCAAATCTTTATCATCGCTCATGGAAGTAAGTTCCGTGTTGCCGCTGCGAATTAAACCCATTTTCAAATGGTCAATGGACAAGTACGGATATTTATATTTTTCAAGCAGTTTTTGTGCGGTTGCTGTCTTGCCCGTGTGCGATGCACCTGTAATTAAAATAATCATTATCTTCGTCCCTACAAATTTTTATTTGTCGGTTAGATTATACCATAAATTATATTTATAATCAACGCTTTGCGAAACAAAGCACATTTTCTTTTTGGCGCGCTTGAAGGGACCGACCGTCTGCTTCGCATACTACTTCGCTTGTCGACCGTTGCTTCGCAACAGTACCCGACTACGCGCTCTGACTAAAAAACAGTACACCGTACTGTTTTTTTAGTCAGACCCTTCGGGTTCGAGTCCCAATATATAAAAAATAATAGCACCATCTTACGATAGTGCTATTATTTTGGCGCGCTTGAAGGGACTCGAACCCCTGACCTACCGCTTAGAAGGCGGTTGCTCTATCCAGCTGAGCTACAAACGCATTACATATAAAAAAGCCCAATTTTCGGGCTTTTTTGAAGATGGAGCGGGTGATGGGAATCGAACCCACGTCTCCAGCTTGGAAGGCTGGCATTCTAGCCGTTGAACAACACCCGCGAAAAATTGCAAGGAATATAATAGCATACTTCTTGCAATTAGTCAATACTTTTTTTAAATTTATGAAATAAAAATTTTATCTTCTTTCACACGGACCGAAAGAGTATCTATCCCGCTGTCTCCGCTCGAAATAATACGGTCTACAATGGGATCCTCTATCATTCTTCTGATATTATTTCTGAGGTCTCTTGCGCCCGATTTAGCTGAGCTGCTGAGTCTAGCCAGAATTCTATACACATCCTCACTGAAGGTGACGGTTATTCCCTTTTCAAGCATAATTTTCGACAGATCGGATAGCATTAACTCTGCAATCTTTACAAGGTCATCCTCCGACAGAGCTGAAAAAGCGATAATTTCGTCTACTCGGGCTATAAACTCGGGACGCAAAAATTCTTCCAATGCCGCAACTGCGCGTTCTCTGCTAGATTGGGCAACTGTTTTACTGAAGCCCATTATATTTTCACGCTTGTGACTTCCCGCGTTAGAGGTCATAACTATAAGGGTGTTTTCAAAATTTACTGTTCTACCCTGAGAGTCGGTTATTCTTCCGTCATCGAGTATCTGTAAAAGGATGTTCAAAACATCGGGGTGCGCTTTTTCGATCTCATCGAAGAGCACTACAGAATAGGGTTTTCTGCGAATCTTTTCGGTAAGCTGACCTGCTTCATCGTATCCTACATATCCGGGAGGCGCTCCAATGATTCTTGACACCGAGTGCTTTTCCATAAACTCGGACATATCAAGACGGATAAGCGTTTCGGGACTTGAGAAAAGCTGATCGGCAAGCACCTTTGCAAGCTCGGTCTTGCCCACACCTGTCGGTCCCACAAAGATAAACGAGGCAGGCTTTCTGTGAGCAGTTGTCTGCACGCGAGAGCGTTTAACAGCAGATGAAATATGATGTGCAGCCTCATCCTGACCGATAATACGCTCCTTGATGCGGTCTTCAAGCTCACTAAGCTTCTTAAAATCGCTCTCCTCTACCTTTGCGGCGGGGATGCCTGTCCAAAGCTCTATCACCCTTGCAACATCCTTTTCGGTCACTTCGTTTTGGGAAGCGGGAATATAAAGCTCAGAAGCTACTGCTTTCAGCTTATCGACCTCAGCCTTTACAAGTGCGAGCTTTTCATAATTAGGGTTATCTACCTCTGACTGCAGCTTTTCAAGCTCTATTTGCTTTTCTGCTATCTTTTTATTTGTAGTGTAAAGCTCGTCGACCGCTTTGTTTTCAAGGCTTGCACAAGCGCAGGCTTCATCAAGCAGATCAATCGCCTTGTCAGGAAGATATCTGTCACAAACATAGCGCTCAGATAAAGTAACGATCTTTCTGATAAGCTCATCCGATACTGTTACGCTATGGAAGCCTTCATAATACCCTTTAATACCAAGAAGTATCTGAACTGCACTTTCGATTGAGGTTTCTTCAACTGTAACAGGCTGAAATCTTCGCTCTAACGCAGCGTCTTTTTCAATATATTTACGGTATTCCTTAAAGGTTGTTGCGCCTATAACCTGAATTTCTCCGCGTGAAAGAGCAGGCTTCATAATATTGGCGGCGTTCATTGAGCCTTCAGCCGAGTCCCCTGCTCCTACAAGATTATGGATCTCATCTATAAACAGAATAATATTTCCTGCGCTTTTGACCTCATCGATAAGACCCTTTACCCTGCTCTCAAATTGCCCGCGAAACTGTGTACCCGCAACAAGACTTGTAAGATCAAGCAAATGGATCTCTTTATCTAAAAGACGTGCAGGCGCCGTACCCTCGGCAATACTAAGAGCAAGTCCCTCAACAATTGCTGTTTTACCTACACCCGGCTCACCGATAAGGCAGGGATTGTTTTTTGAACGGCGCGAAAGGATCTGTATAGTACGGTAAAGCTCATCGTCGCGACCGATTATTACGTCAAGCTTACCCTCTTTTGCACGCTGAGTAAGGTTTATACAATAATGATCGATATACTTTCTGCGTTCTTTTTTAGGCTTGTTCTTGTCCTTATTTCCGTCCTCGGTCTTTTCGGATTTTTCTTCATCTGCTTTTGGAGTCATACCCAAGCTGCCGAAAATATTATTTAAAAAAGGAAATGCAGGCGCGGTGCCCATATCAAAATCCTCATCAGGATTATCGCTCATAACCTCTAGAAACTGCTCGCTCATCTGTTCAATATCCTCGTCGGAAATATTCATCTTTTTGAGCATATCGTCAATAGGCTTTATGCCTGACTCCTTTGCGCAAACAAGACATAGACCTTGTGGCTCGCTGCTTGTATTGTTAGAGTCGGAAATAAAAACGACAGCAGGTCTTTTACGGCATTTATAGCAGAGTTTCATCATTTTTTGGGATCTCCTTTAACTTGTCCGGAAAACATTCTAAAATATCCAGAGAGTGAAATAATCATACATATGATTGATGCAAAAGTAAGTATATAAAGCGGTATTCTTGAGATATCGACCAGATCAAGAAGCACCGTATAAAACATTGTCAGGAAAATTACTATTGTAGAAAGCTTTCCCCACCAGCGCGCAGAAATAGGCTTAATTCCGTTTGACAGGACATAGATTGCGGCAAATAAGGTAAACAATTCCTTTAAAAACAGCACACCGAACATCAAAAGCAGAGACGGATGATTGATGCAAAGGCAAAGCAGTATAACAACCTGTGTAAGCTTGTCTGCAATAGGATCCAATATTTTACCCAGATCCGATATCATATTAAATTTTCTCGCAATGAAGCCGTCGATGACATCGCTAAGACCGCTCAGTACGACCAGAATAATACAGAATATATAGCGGTTTTGAATATTGTCTGAAAAATAGCAGATAGCAAAAAACGGTATCATCAATAATCGAACAAATGAAATGATGTTAGGAATGGTAAAAAAATTTTTCATTACAGAAAAACCCTCCGCAAATAAATTTAGATCGAAAACGGAATAAAGTTCAAAACAGTTTTAAAAATGAATGATGCTTCAATAGCTTGCGACAGAGTCTCCGAAGCTGAAAGATTAGAGATCAATGAAACGATCAAGCAGAAAATAATAACAAACACAACGCCTGTACCAAGACCGAGCACCAAGCCCAGCGCTGTGTCAAGGCGTCCGAAGATATTTCCCTTTATAAGTGCTTTAATGAACTTTGCCAAAAATCTGGAAAGAAATACAAACGGTACGAAAAGAACTAATACAAATACATATTTTAGTATCGAGATAACCGCAGGCTTAATGGCGTTATCACAGAGGGCCGTTGTAAGATTCTCCGTGTCTATTGTATCAGAGCTTACAGAAGAAGCTATCTTCTCTGCTGAGTAACCAGCCTTTTCAGCATACTCACAGACAAATGAGGGCAATGACGAATAAATGCTGTTTACAGCATCAGAAACTGCAGCTTCCGATTTATCGGACAAATTTACAACTGCTCCGCTCACTGTGTCAGAGACTGCCTCATCAATAAAAAGTGAGTATGTAGCCTCTGCTAACGGCGGTGCCATGGTTAAAGAAAGTATGATAGCGACAATAATGCCTACTACACCTATCAAGGATTTTAAGAAGCCTTTTTTTGTAATGATTATAACTGAAAAAACTAAAACTGCAACTATTATAGCATCAAGAATAATATTCATATATGACTACTCTCCCTGTTTACATGAAATTTTTGAAATTGACGAGCCGTTTACTGCTACAATATATTTTTCCGAGATCGGAACTATTACTTTTGTATCAAAAGGAACCGAGGCCGTACAAATAACGCTTCCGCTCATATCCAGCTGGTGCACAACGGAATCGCTGAGTATATACAGATAATCAGATCCGTAAGCGATGTAATTTACAGGAAAATCAACCGTAAATGAAGCAGTTGAGGCTCCCTTACTGTTATAAACAGCGATATGATTCTTATCTGTATTCGCAGAAAGACTGCTGAGTACAGTAAGATTTTTTTCAAAGTGATCAGCCATTTTATAGGTGTACTCTGTTTCTTCGCACCTGACCGTACCGTCCTTCAGGTTAATGAAACGCATATAATTTTCGGAAATCGCACAAATGTTATTTTTTGAAAGATGATATATGCCGTAGATCAGGTCATTTTCAAAAACAAAGCTTGTTTCAGGGTCGGCAGAACCAAAATTAAACAATCTCAGCTTTGTATTAAAGGCACCGTTATCTGCCGTGAGCGTTGCTACTATGATCTGGTCGTTTAAAGTCAAGGAAACCGAAGATACGATACCGTCTGAGCTATACCACTCATAGAGTATCTTTTCATTTTTATCGTATACACGAACAACAGAATCGTAGCCGTCTGCATAAGTTGCAACCGCGAAATTTCCGTTGTCGGCTATATCGGCACAAAGAATTTTTTTATCGTAATGCAGGTTTGAAATCTCATTTTCAAAATTGAAAATTTTGACCGTCTGTTCACCCTGACCGTAAACGAGATATCTTGTTTCGGCAGCTTTCATAACAGGCTTAGCAAAACCGTGATTGATACTGGAAATAGCTTTGCCGCTGTTGTTGATACACTCAACTCTTTTATCTGTCATCAAATAATAATAATCACTGCTGCGTATGCCTCCGATAATGTCCTCACCCTTCAGCTGAGTGGTATAAACATCGCCCGAACCGATCGTCTTATAAAGTGATGAAAAATATTCGGTGACTCCTATCGGGTGGAAGACAAGAATGATTAGATATACGCTAACCAGAACAATAGCAACCACTAAAGAGAGAACTACAGATAGCCTTACTTCACTTTTCCTTCCTCGAATCAGCTGAAGCTTGGGCCTCACCGACTGCTCGCGGTAAGTCTTATTGATTTGTTTTTTAGAGCTTCGCATGGTAATGCTTTCTGCTCTGTTTTCTTTAGGTACTTTTTGAATAGGTACTTTTTTAGAAACTTTTTTCTTTTTGTAATCAGCCATATTTAAAACCTTTACATTAATATAATACCTGTGTTAAATACAGTCCGTCGGGCGGAGCAGTGATTCCTGCTCTTGATCTGTCGCAGGAAGTAATAATATCATCAAGCTCTGCGACGTCAATTTTTCGGTCAGAAACCTCAACCGCTGTCCCGACAATGATACGCACCATATTGTAAAGAAATCCGTCAGCGGTAACTCTTAAAGTCACAATATCACCGACACGTGACACTGAACACTGAGAAACACACCTTACTGTATCCGTTACAGTTCTTCCCGATGAAGAAAAGCCGTAAAAATCATGCGTACCGCAAATCTTCTGACAAAATTCATTCATTAAGTCGATATCAAGTGTCCGCTCGATATGCCAAGCTTTACCGTGTAAGAACGGATCATGAATTCGAGAATTCAATATCTTATACTCATATGTCTTGCCCTTTGCAGAATATCTTGCGTGAAAATCATCTTCAACATATTTTGCAGAAATCACACAGATGTCTTTAGGTAAGACTGAATTAAGACCGCGGACAATGCCGTTCTCACTGATGTAAAAAGGTGCATCAAAATGACAGAAAAATTCCTTTGCGTGTACACCTGCATCAGTCCTGCTGCAGCCTGTAAGATTGATATTACACTTAAACATCTGCTCAATCTTTGACTGTAGTACTTGCTGAACGGTAATGCCGTTTGGCTGCACCTGCCAGCCGTGGTAGGCTGTGCCGACATATGATATTTTTAATAGTACTCTTTCCATAAGCATCACTTAATATAAATATCAGTTAAAATGACAGCAGCCAACAACAAAATACACACAGCAAGAGAAAAATAATCTCTTCCTGACATCTTCAGCTGCTTCATACGCTGCCTGCCGACTCCGCCGTTATAACAGCGACATTCCATAGCTTCTGCAAGGTCGTATGCGCGCCTGACCGAAGAGATCAAAAGCGGTATCAAGATCGGGAGTAATGCTTTAATTCTTCTAATTATACCGCCCGACTCCATATCAGCTCCCCTCGCCTTCTGCGCATTCATAATTTTATCCGTCTCGTCGATAAGAGTTGGAATAAAGCGAAGGGCAATAGTCATCATCATAGACACTGTGTGGACTGCGCTGCCAAGCCCGACGAATTTCAGCGGCTTTAACAGCCTTTCTAAAGCATCGGTTATATCGTTCGGTGTTGTTGTGTAGGTAAGAACAGAGCTTATGAGTATGAGAAGGAGTATTCTAAGCGACATAAAAATAGCTCTTGAAATTCCGCCGCTGTAGATAGAGATATTCCAGAAAAGAGGATATTCTGTACCTGTTTGTGTATAAAAGAGGTTCAGAAGCGACGTAAAGATCACTATGGGAATAATTACCTTAATATTTTTAAAATAAAGCTTTACAGATACCTTAGACAATACCAGTATCATTACGGTAAAGAAGGTAAAAATTCCGAGAGAAGCAAATCCTTTGCAGATAAATAGCATTATGACCAGAAGGAGCATCAGGACAATTTTCAGCCTTGGATCCATTCGGTGGATAACTGAGTCAGCACGAAAATACTGACCGAAGGTAACGTCCTTAATCACGGATTTCCCTCCTCTCCTTCAACAGAGAAAGAACATACTGCTCAGCCTCATCAACGGTAATTATACCATCTGAGCTGATATTGTGTTTTTCTTTTAACTGCATAAAGATCTGCGTCACTATGGGAACATTAAGACCAATGCTCCTAAGCTGCTCTGTTTTTGAAAATATCTCTTTTGCAGTGCCGAAATCATAGACTGTGCCTTTATTCAACACAAGTATTTTATCACAAATCGCAGCCATATCCTCCATCGAGTGAGAAACTATAATGACAGATGCTTTATTATTTATGCGGTAATCACTGATTGCTTTAAAAATTGCCTGTCTGCCAACAGGATCAAGTCCTGCGGTGGGCTCATCAAATACGATAAGCTCAGGCTCCATCGCAACAACGCCTGCAATAGCGACCCTGCGCTTCTGACCGCCTGAAAGATCAAAGGGCGACTTTTCAAACAGCTCCTCACCAAAGCCTAAAAGCTCAGCAGAACGTCTGATCCGTTTATCAATCTCTTCTGCATCAAGTCCCATATTTTTGGGTCCGAAAGCAATATCTTCATAGACGGTCTCTTCAAAAAGCTGATACTCAGGATACTGAAAAACAAGTCCTACACGAGTTCTTACCTTAGCGATCTCCTTTGGCTTGTCCCAGATATCGACACCATCAAGTAGTATTTTTCCGCTGTCAGGCTTCAAAAGTCCGTTCAGATGCGATACAAGGGTAGACTTACCCGACCCTGTATGCCCAATTATACCGAGGATCTCACCTTTTTCGAGCGAAAAAGAAATATTATTGATCGCAGGTTTACTATTTTTATCTGCGACAGAATAATTATGAGAAAGGTCTGAAACCTCTAAAAAATACACGTTATTCCTCCGAGGATAAAAGTTTTGCAATTATGTCTGCGCATTTATCGACAGACATAACACCTTTTTCGATATTTCTGTCAAGGCTTGACAGGCGGTGTAAAAGCTCAGTAGTCTGAGGTAATTCAAGACCTGCTTCTATTAGCTTGTCTGTTTGTGAAAACACCTCATTAGGTCTTCCGTCTGCAGTTATCCTACCGTCACACATAACGATAACTCTGTCAGCGTCAACCGCTTCTTCCATAAAATGGGTTATCAGAACAACGGTAATACTTTTCTCTTTGTTCAGACGGCGTATGGTAGAAATAACTTCTTTCCTTCCCTTGGGGTCGAGCATAGCAGTCGGCTCGTCAAGCACAAGACACTCAGGCTCCATTGCGATTATACCCGCGATAGCAACTCGCTGCTTTTGTCCGCCCGACAGCTTGTGAGTAAGATCAGTTCGCTTATCGAACATATCGACCGCTTTTAGAGCAGTATCAACGCGTTTTCTGATAACTTCTGGCGATAATCCAAGATTCTCAGGACCGAAAGCTACGTCTTCCTCAACTACCGAGGAAACTATCTGATTATCGGGATTTTGAAAAACAAGACCAACCTTGCTTTTAATCTGTAACTCACGTTCTTCATCAGCAGTATCGATACCGTCAACAAGAACACAGCCGGCAGAAGGCTTTATAAGTCCGTTGGTCAGCTTAGCCATCGTACTTTTTCCCGAGCCGTTATGACCGAGAACAACATTAAAGCTTCCTCTTTCGATTTTCAGAGAAAAATCGCTGAAAACATTGTAAGAACGATCGTCAGCTTCATATTTAAATGTCACATTATCAAACTCAATAACAGTATTCATTAAATATCTCTTTCGGTCCAAATTGTTGTATTTCCGCAAGGCAAGACGATATCTCGCTCGGTCACATTAAGACCGATCTCATCAGTGAACACACGTCCATTTTTGCAGGGCGGAATATATTCTTTAACCAAATAATTCAATATTGTCGGTGAAAGACCGCCTGTATATGAATTAAGGAAAAAGAAAAGAGGTTTCTCGGAGATGATCTGACCAATATCAGAAAGAAGTTCTCCGATTTGCTGCTCGAGTTTCCATACCTCGCCGTTTGGTCCTCTGCCATAAGAAGGAGGATCCATAATTATAGCGTCATACTTGTTTCCTCTTCTTATTTCTCTCTTCACAAATTTTTGACAGTCATCAACAAGCCATCTGACCGATCTGTCAGAAAGACCTGAAACAGCAGCATTTTCCTTTGCCCAGCTGACCATACCCTTAGACGCATCTACGTGGGTCACGCTAGCGCCTGCATTAAGACAAGCAAGCGTCGCACCGCCAGTATAAGCAAACAGATTCAGTACTGAAATCGGTCTGTCAGCCTCACGGATAAGTTTATCTGCGAGCTTCCAGTTTACCGCCTGCTCGGGAAACAGACCAGTATGCTTAAAGCCCATTGGTTTAAGTCTGAATGTAAGATCATTGTATGCTATAGACCATACATCAGGCACCTTTTTGAGATTTTCCCAATACCCTCCGCCACTGTTGGATCGATGATAAACAGCGTCAGCAGAAAACCAGAGTTTATTCTTCTTATCACTATGCCACATAATCTGAGGATCGGGACGAATAAGGATTATATTTCCCCATCTCTCAAGTCTCTGGCCATCTGTAGCGTCAATAAGTTCATAATCAAAAAAATCGTTTGTAAACCTCATAATCGATCCTTAAAAAATAGTTTGCTGCGCATCACCTGCATAGGTAACGCCGAGATGCTCATACGCCATCTTAGTGACGCATCGTCCTCTGTTAGTACGGGTCAAAAAGCCTATCTGCATAAGATACGGCTCATATACATCCTCGATAGTTATAGCCTCTTCTCCGACAGCTGCCGCCAAGGTGTCTAGACCGACAGGTCCGCCTCCGTAGTTTGTTATGATGGCGCGAAGCATCTTTCTGTCAAAGTCATCGAGACCCAGCTCATCTATTTCAAAACGTCGGAGCGCACTTTTCGCAACCTCTTCGGTGATAATACCGTCAAACTGAACCTCGCAGATATCGCGAACCCTTTTAAGAAGCCTATTAGCTATTCGCGGAGTTCCTCTTGAACGGGACGCTATCTCTAATGCACCGTCGTGCTCTATCTGAATACCGAGGATGCCTGCAGAGCGCTCTACTATCTTTGCTAGCTCTTCCGGAGTATATAGCTCCAGTCGAAGCAAAACACCAAAACGATCGCGAAGAGGTGCAGTAAGCTGACCTGAACGGGTCGTTGCACCGACTAAGGTAAAGTGAGGTACATCGATCCTGATAGAGCGCGCCGAAGGACCCTTTCCGATAATAATATCAAGTGAAAAGTCCTCCATTACAGGATATAAGACCTCTTCTACTATTCTCGGCAGTCTGTGTATCTCATCTATAAACAGAACGTCGCCTTCAGATAAATTTGTCAGCAGAGCGACAAGATCTCCCTGCTTTTCAATTGCAGGACCCGAGGTAACACGTATATTAACGCCCATTTCGTGAGCTATGATGTTGGATAATGTAGTTTTACCAAGTCCTGGAGGGCCGTATAAAAGCACATGATCAAGCGACTCATGACGTGCAAGTGCCGCTTTAATATAGATCTCAAGATTTTCCTTTGCTTTTTCCTGGCCGACATAATCGGAAAGAGTCCGAGGGCGAAGTGAAACCTCTGCATCGTCAGCCTCAGCAGAATATTCGGGCATCACTATGCGATTTTCAAATTCCTGTTCAAACATAGATTACACCTTTCCGGACAGATTTTTAAGGCCGCCCTTGATAAGCTCGTCGATAGCAAGCGTTGGATCCAGCTTTCCGACGGCAAGGGTCGCCTCGCTATGAGAAAAGCCGAGCGTAACAAGCGCCGCTATAGCCTCTGAAATATTTGAGCTGTTATTCATACGGCTGACGGTAACAGTATCCTCAGACAGGTCAAGCGCGCCTTTTCCTATCTTGTCTTTAAGCTCAAGCACTATTCTTTGAGCTGTTTTAGTGCCGACTCCGCTTACGCCAGTAAGCGCTTTATGATCTCCCGAAACGATATAAAAAGAAATCTGATCGGGTGTAAAGTCAGACAAGAAAGCAATGGCTGTTTTTGCACCAACACCGCTCACAGATGTTAATAACTTGAAACACTCAAGCTCATTTTTATCAGCAAAGCCGTAAAGGTCTAGCGCATCTTCTTTAACCGAAAGATAGGTAAAAAGAAATGCTTCACTGCCGTTTTTCGGCAAGGACGCAAGCGTCTTAATGCTTGCAAAGCATTTAAGTCCAACACCGCCGCACTCAATAACAGCGCAAGAGTTGTCTGAATATATAAGCTTGCCTCTAACTGAAGAAATCATCAGATCATACCTCCTGAATTGAATTTACCGAGTAATGAACCGCCTGTATGTGCGTGACAGATAGCTATCGCCAAGGCATCAGCAGTATCGTCAGGCTTAGGCACCTTTTCAAGTCCCAGAATGCTTTTGGTCATTTCCATTACCTGCTTTTTTTCAGCCTTACCGTAGCCTGTAACCGCAGATTTTACCTGAAGAGGAGTATATTCAAAAACAGGCACATTGTTTTGCTTAGCACAAAGCAATATTACTCCTCTCGCCTGAGCAACGTCTATTGCAGTAGTGGTATTTGTGTTAAAGAAAAGCTTCTCGATCGCAATCGCATCGGGCTGAGCCTTCCCGATGAGAAGATTCATATCATTGAATATCTCTGCTAATCTGTCAGAAAAAAGCACACCTGCTTTTGTAGTTATAGCACCGTATTGCAGGATCGTGAAGCGGTTTTTAGTAAAATCAATTGCACCGTAACCGACAATTGCATAACCAGGATCAATACCTAATATACGCATTAAACACAATCCCCCCATATTAATCGTTATTTTGTGATTATACCACACTCGGTAAATATAGGCAACAATTTTCTATAAAGTTTATTTATTATTAATAATTATTACTGCGTCAAATCAAAAACCTTGACTTTTGATGCTGTTAGCCTTATATTAGATATGAATTGTTTAACGCATCTGTGCTTAATGCAGTTTCAAAAAACGGGCCTTAACTAAAATTATTTTTAGTGAAAAACTCTTTGCGGAGGGCTTATGCTAATGAAGCTGCGGGTATCGCGCAGGGTTATTAACAGTAACTTGTGCGGCACTTAGTGTCCGCAAAGGGGGATGCGCTATGAAAAGCGAAAATATTATTGAACTCAAAGACATATCAATTGCGTTCGGAGAGCAAACCGTTCTTGACGGTATTGATCTTACGATAAGAGACGGAGAATTTGTAACCCTTCTCGGTCCTTCGGGCTGCGGTAAAACAACGACTCTGCGTATTATCGGCGGTTTTGAGGAGCCTGACAGCGGCGATATCTTCTTTGAGGGTAAAAAGCTAAATGGTGTTCCTGCTCACAAGCGTCAGGTCAACACCATTTTTCAGCGTTACGCCCTTTTTCCCCACTTGAACGTTTACGAAAACGTTGCATTTGGTATGAGGGTGAAAAAGGCTGACGAAAAGACAATTAAACAAAAAGTCTCCGAAATGCTGAAGCTCGTTAATCTTGAAGGACTGCAGAAAAGACGCATCGATACTTTATCCGGCGGTCAGCAGCAGCGTGTTGCAATTGCGAGAGCGCTTGCAAACGAGCCCAGAGTTCTGCTTTTGGATGAGCCTTTAGCTGCGCTTGATCTAAAACTCCGCAAGGATATGCAGGTCGAGCTGAAGAAGATACAGCAGTCGCTCGGAATTACCTTTATTTTTGTTACCCACGATCAGGAAGAAGCTCTTACGATGTCTGACACCGTTGTTGTAATGGATGCAGGTAAGATCCAGCAGATCGGAACACCGAAAGATATTTATAACGAGCCCGAAAATGCCTTTGTTGCTGATTTTATTGGCGAATCCAACATACTTGACGGTATTATGAGAAATGACTTTGTAGCTGAATTTTCAGGACACGTTTTCGACTGTCTTGATAAAGGTTTTGAAGCTAACGAACCTGTTGATGTTGTCGTCCGTCCAGAGGATGTTGATATAGTAGCTCCCGAAAAAGGAATGCTGACAGGTGTCGTCACCTCCGTCACATTCCTCGGAGTTCATTATGAGATAATCGTTGATATCGGCGGCTTCAAGTGGATGATACAGACAACCGATGAAGCCAAGGAGGGCGAAACAGTCGGTCTGTTTATAGAGCCTGATGCTATTCATATTATGAAAAAGAGTGAATATTCGGGTATGTTCGGCGATTATAGCACCTACAGTGACGAGATCGAGCATCTTTCGGATCCCGAACCCGAAGAGGAGGAAGCTAATGAAGAAAACTTCAATTGGTAATCCTCACGTCGCTTCTCCCTATGTCGTATGGTCGGTAATATTCATTATTGTACCGCTGTTAATGGTAGCTTACTACTCCTTTACAGATGCGAGCGGCGCGTTTTCTCTTGAAAATGTAACCAAGATAGTCGAGTACAATTATCTCAAGATATTCGGTGTGTCTATCCTCTATGCTTTTGTTGCAACGGTTATCACACTTATTATCTCTTACCCGCTAGCTTACTGTATGACAAAGACAAAGCTCAGCACTCAGGGCACTCTTATGCTTCTTGTAATGCTACCTATGTGGATGAATCTGCTGATTCGTACATACTCTCTTTCGAATATTCTGGAAAGAAACGGAATAATCAACACTTTACTTGAAAGTATCGGACTGGAGAAGGTACAGCTTATCAACACCCCCGGTGCGGTAATACTCGGAATGGTATATAACTTTATCCCCTATATGATACTGCCTATTTATTCCTCGCTTTCAAAGCTTGACACTTCTCTGCTTGAAGCATCTTCCGACCTCGGCGGTAACGGCTTTACGACCCTGCGCCGTGTAATAATTCCGCTCAGTATGCCGGGTGTTGTATCGGGTATTACTATGGTATTTGTGCCTTCGGTCAGCACCTTTTATATTTCACAAAAGCTGGGCGGTATCAGAAACGAGCTCATCGGCGATGTAATTGAGCAGCAGTTCAAGCTGAACAGTAACTATAACCTCGGTGCTTCATTATCTCTTGTGCTTATGGTAATGATACTTATCAGCCTTGCGATAATGAATAAGTTTGCCTCAGATGATGACGGAGGTGTTATAGTATGAAGATATTATCAAAGCTTTATATCGGACTTATTATGTTCTTCCTCTATGCACCTATCCTTGTTATGGTCGTTTTCTCTTTCAATTCGTCCAACAGTACAGCTGTTATGGAGGGATTCTCGCTTAAATGGTATGCTGAGCTTCTCGGCAACGATACGGTACTGAATGCACTTTTAAACACTCTTATTCTCGCCCTTTCCTCGGCTCTTATCGCAACTGCACTCGGCTCGGTTGCCGCCGTCGGTATATTTTCGTACCGAAAAAAGTGGACCAGAACCGCTGTTATGTCAGTTACGAATATTCCGATGATGAATCCCGATATCGTTACGGGCATTTCTATGATGCTGTTATTCGTCTTTTTCGGAAGATTAATGGCTCTCAGGAATTCGCTTAGCTTCGTAACACTTCTTATCGCTCACATCACATTTAATTTGCCGTATGTGATACTTTCGGTAATGCCGAAATTAAATCAGATGGACAGCCATTTATCCGAAGCGGCGCTCGACCTCGGATGTACGCCGTTTAAAGCCTTTTTTAAGGTGACCTTGCCGTCGATTTCATCCGGCATAGTTACAGGCTTTATTATGGCATTTACACTCTCTCTTGACGACTTTGTTATAAGCTATTTTACCACAGGTCCTGATTTCCAGACTCTGCCCTTGCTTATATACTCTATGACCAAGAGAAGAGTTACCCCTGACATGTACGCACTCTCAACCATTATGTTTGTTGCGGTGCTTGTTCTTCTTATTCTCTTTAATTTTGCTTCTTCAAAAGCGGACAAGGCAAGGAGGGACAAGAATGCTTAAAAAGCTTATATCGCTCTTTGTTTCCACGGTTTTGCTTGTTACTTTTGTCGCAGGCTGTGAGTACGAGCCCTTTGATATTTCACTCAGAGCAGAGTATGACCGACCGGAGCTTGTCGGAACTACTCTTAATATCTATAACTGGGGCGAGTATATCTCGGACGGCAGCGAGGACTCGATGGATGTTATCAAGGAATTTGAGCATCTAACGGGAATTAAGGTTAATTACGCGACCTTTGACAGTAATGAATCTATGTATTCGCTTATTAAATACGGCGGTGTTTCGTACGATATTGTCATACCCTCCGACTATATGATCGAGCGAATGATAAATGAAGATATGCTGCAGAAGCTCGATATGTCAAAGATCTCCAACTACGATCTTATCGACAATAAGTATAAGGATCTGTACTTCGATCCAAATAATGAGTACAGTGTTCCGTATAGCGTTGGGATGGTCGGTCTTATCTACAACACTTCTCTCGTTGAGGAAGCACCTGACAGCTGGTCTGTTATGTGGGATGAGAGATATAAAAATGATGTGCTCACCTTCAATAATCCCCGCGATGCGTTCGGTATAGCACAATTCTTGCTCGACATTGACCTTAACACTACCGATAAGGCCGAATGGGATGCAGCAGCCGAGCTTTTAAAGGAACAAAAAGATGTTCTGCAGGCATATGTTATGGACGAGGTGTACAACAAGATGGAATCAGCCTCTGCCGCAATCGCGCCCTACTATGCAGGTGACTATCTCAGTATGGTAGAAAATAACGAGGACCTCGCTTTTGTTTATCCGAAGGAAGGCGTAAATATTTTCGTTGATTCGGCTTGTATTCCTAAAAATGCTGAGAATTATGAGGCGGCTCTACTCTTTATAAACTTCCTGCTGGAGCCTGATATTGCCCTTGCAAATGCTGAATATATTTATTACGCATCCCCAAATACTTCGGTAACAACAAATTCCGAGTATTCCCTTCTTGGCGACGAAATTCTCTACCCCAGTGAAGAAAATATGCCTAAGGTTGAATACTATCACGATATGGATTCCGAAACACGTGCTTATTTCGATAAGCTTTGGCAGGATGTTAAGCTTCATTAACTGTTTTTTGTCGGGCAACATAAAAGTTGCCCGATATATTTTTAAAATCATTATTGACAATATTTTTTTTGTGTGATATAATACACAGGTCACATTCGGAGGGATATCGAAGTGGTCATAACGAGGCGGTCTTGAAAACCGTTTGGGGGCAACCCCACAAGGGTTCGAATCCCTTTCCCTCCGCCATATTTTATTAGTTTACGTTACAACATGGAGAAGTACTCAAGTTGGTGACGAGGCGCCCCTGCTAAGGGCGTAGGTCGGGTAACCGGCGCAGGAGTTCGAGTCTCCTCTTCTCCGCCAATAAAAAAGGTAACCATCGCAAGATGTGTTACCTTTTTTTATTGTTTGTAAGGAGACTCGAAAAGAGCAATTGTTTGCGATTGCTATTTTGGGTTCTGCGTGATATTATGTTATCAAAGGAGTGAACCTATGAATATATATACCATTACTCTTAATCCTGCCTACGATATCCACGCGTATGCTAAACAGTTTGCACCGTTTTGCGAAAATCTTGTAAAAATATTAACAAGGAATGCAGGCGGAAAAGGAATAAACATTACAAGAGCCCTAAACGCTGTCGGCATTTCGAGCACCGCTGTTGTTGTGCTTGGAAGAGAGAACTGTGCCGATTTTAAGGCTGAGCTTTTGCAAGATGGAATAGATAGCATTATTTTTGAAAGACAAGGTAGTATTCGTAATAATATTACTATTCATACCGATAACTCACCTGAGACGAGAATCAGCTTTTCAGGGTCTTCATTAGATGGCGGTATTCTTTCAGAAATTGAAAATAAGCTTGAGCTCGACTCCCAAACCATTGTATCCTTTACCGGACGGATACCCGAAGGTATATCTGCCGAACAGGTCACCCAATTTCTTTTACAGCTGAAGGAACGCGGTGCAAAGCTTGTTATCGACTCTAAATCACTCTCATTGTCGGATATTTATTCGATCAAGCCATGGCTTATAAAGCCAAATGAAGAAGAAATTTCAGCTTATTTTAAATGTGAGGTCAATTCAATAGAAAAAGCGGAACAAAAGGCGATGGAGATATCGGAACAAGGGATCGAAAATGTAATGGTATCTCTAGGCGATAAGGGTGCCTTGCTGATCGCAGACGGTAAGGTGTATAAAGCTATTCCTCCGAAAATTACTTCTGTTTCAACAATCGGTGCCGGTGACAGTGCTATTGCAGGGTTTATATCAGCATATATTGAGGGCGCAGCTCCTTTAGAGTGCTTAAAAACCGCTGTTTCATTTGGAACAGCAGCCTGCCTCACCGAAGGTACGGCTCCGCCAAATAAAACTGAAATTGAAATACTTTTAAAAAGAATATCAGTCCAATCATAAACTAAAAAGCACATTTTTAATGTGCTTTTTGTATTTTTATAAGGTAAAGTACCAAAAATTGAAATGAGGTGTTTAAATGACAGATATTATAAAAGAATCCAAAAAGATTGAAAAAGAATTGATAAAAGACAGAAGATATTTACACAAAAATGCTGAAGTAGGCTTTGATCTTCCTAAAACAACGGCTTATATTAAAAAAACTCTGCAAGCTATCGGTTGCGAGGTATTAGAATGCGGAAGATCAGGTATCTATACTGTTATCGGAGATAGAAATGCAAGCTCCTGTGTACTTCTCAGGGCAGATACCGATGCTCTTCCGATAATTGAAGAAAGCGTTGAAGAGTTCACTTCCTCTAAAAATATGCACGCTTGCGGACACGATATGCACACAGCTATGCTGCTCGGTGCCGCAAGAATTCTTAAAGAGCATGAGAATGAGCTTTCAAGACCGGTGAAGCTACTTTTTCAGCCTGCAGAGGAAACCCTCTCAGGCGCAAAAAATATGATAGATAACGGTATTTTAGAAAAACCGAATGTAACTGCTGCTTTTATGCTGCACGTTACAGTAAACTCACCGCTTTCCACAGGCTCGCTGGTTGTTAGTTCTGCGGGGGTAAGCGCACCATCAGCTGATTATTTTGAAATTGAAATTTCGGGAAAAGGCTGTCACGGTGCAATGCCGAATATGGGTGTAGACCCTATTACAGCCGCCGCACATATTATTACGGCGCTAGATACAATAAAAACCCGAGAGCTTTCTCTATATGATGCCTCAGCATTAACTATTGGTTCGGTCATTTCAGGTACAGCGCATAATATAATACCCGATAAAGCATTTGTTAAGGGAACTCTCAGAGCATTTGATGAAGATGTTCGTGACATAATGAAAGACGCAATAGTAAGAATTTCCGAAAGGACAGCAGAAGCATTAAGATCGCGCGCTAAGGTCAGCTTTCCTGTCGGATGTCCGTCACTTAAAAATGATGGAACTCTATCTCAAAAAGCAATTGAAATATTATCTAGAGAAATAGGAGATAAGTTTGTATTCACTTCTGAAAAGGTAGCAAAAATGAGCGGATTGGATCAAAGATCATCCGGATCTGAGGATTTTGCCTGTTATTCGCAACAAGTTCCGTCAGTAATGATCGGAATTTCCGCAGGCGGCAAGGACGAGGGGTATACTATTCCCCTACATCATCCAAAAGTCAGATTAAATGAAAATGCTCTTGCTTACGGCAGCGCGGCCCTTACAGCTCTAGCGCTGAATATATAAAAAAGTTGGATCGTTCGATCCAACTTTTTATACTCGTAATGTTGAATTAAGAAAGCTTTTAAGACGCTCGCTCCGCGGATTATCAAATATCTGCTGAGGCGTTCCCTGCTCTGCAATATGACCGTCATCCATAAAGATGATCTCGTCAGAAACCTCTTTAGCAAAGCCCATTTCGTGGGTTACTATTATCATAGTTCTTCCCTGCTTTGCAAGGGCGCTTATTACTTTTAAAACCTCGCCCGTTATCTCAGGATCGAGCGCACTTGTAGGCTCATCAAAGCATAGTATCTGAGGAGAAAGCATAAGGGCGCGAGCTATGGCAACACGCTGCTGCTGACCTCCTGATAATTCGCAAGGATAACTATCAAGCTTATCGATAAGACCAACAGAATCTATTACCTTTTTTGCTTCCTCACAAAGTGCTTCAACCCTTGTTTTTCTTTCTTCGTGCGAAGCCTTATTTTTCTTTAACTGCTCCTTTAAAGCAAGCTTCGGCGCGAGAAGAACATTATCAAGAACTGTGTACTGCGGGAAAAGATTAAACGACTGAAAAACAAGTCCTGTGCTGAGCTGATTCTGTCTTTTATCCTCCTGTGAAAGCTTTGTCTTGCGCTCATTGTCGAAGGTTACGCGGTCACCGACGGTAATTTTGCCTCTGTCAGCTGTTTCCAGTCCTGTAATACAACGCAGCAGGGTCGTCTTACCGCTGCCTGATGAGCCGATTATAGATATTACCTTACCCTCATCAAGAGTAAAAGAAATTCCTTTAAGTACATCGACCTTGCCAAAGCTTTTTTCAATGTTTTTAACCTCTAACAATGCCATATGCTAACTCCTAAAATAATCTAATTTCTTCTCGATATAGCCGAACAAAAGGGTCAGAACACCGTTGAAGGCAAGGAAGAAAACACCCGTATAGAAAAGAGGCCAGATAAGACCCTTTCCTGTAAACCTTTCTGCACACATCAAAATCTCGGACACGGCGATAATGCGTGCAAGCGAAGTGTCCTTAACAAGAGTAATTATTTCGTTGCTCATAGGGGCGACTATCCTCTTAATAACCTGAAGTAGAACGACCCTGAAGAAGGTCTGGCTTTTGGTCATACCAAGGACCTGACCTGCTTCATACTGTCCATTTGAAATACTCTGTATTCCGCCTCTGTATATCTCTGAAAAATAACAGGCATAGTTTATAACAAAGGCTATCAGCGCTGCTAACATTCTGTTTCTCATCGGGGTGTCGAAAACAAGTCCGGGAACATAAAAAACCACAAAAATCTGGAGCATCAGAGGAGTACCTCTGATGATCCAGACGATAGTTTTTGTAAGCCAAGCAAGCGGCTTAAATTTAGACATTGAACCGAATGTAATGATAAGACCGAGAGGAAGAGCAAAAAGCAAGGTCATTGCAAACAGTTCACAGTTTTCGACGAATCCGAGGAGAAGGTCATGTGTGACTTTCTCAAACGTCTCCATAAATTAACTCCGAAATTATTTCTTAACTACCATTACCTGCTTATTTTCCATATAAGGAATGGTTATGCTCATATTTGCTTTTCTGTCATCATCAATAGTCATACCGTTCCAAATGCAGTCAATGTTCTTTGCGGCAAGCTCTGTCTCTTTTGCATTCCAGTTGATCTCAACAAACTTGGGAGTAAGACCCAACTTCTGGCAGACCGCCTTTGCAAACTCGGTCTCAAAACCGATAAGCTCATTGTTCTCGTCAAGATAGTTCATAGGAGCAAAATATGTGATACCGATTACGAGCTCACCCTTGTTCATTATGTAATCATAATCAGAATTAGCTTCAGCCTTCTTAAATTCATCAAAAGAATCGGTAGCGGTGATAAGATTCTCAAGCTTATACTTTTTAGCGATCTCTGCAAGCTTTCCTTCGTCCTTAAGAGCCTTGATAGCTTCGTTTACCTTAGCGGTAAAGTCAGAACCTTTTCTGAATGCTATTCCGTAGTTCTCAGGATTGTAACCTTCTCCGTTAACAACAAGGTTCTCATAATCGGTACCCTCACCGATGGAGCCGATAGACATTACATAGTCAACGATCGCAGCATCTGCAGTACCTGCGCTTACTTCCATAAGTGCCTTTGCCTGAGTATCAACTGCGGTATAATCATAGTCGGTAAGAGTCTTAGCAACAGTTTCACCTGCAGAGCCTTTTTCAGCAACAAGCATAAGCTTTGCATTTTTGTCATCATTCTTCTGACATCCTGCAAAGCATAGTACAGATAACGCGATTGCCATAATTAATGCTATTATTTTTTTCATAACTGTTCCTCCAATTTAGCACAGTAAAGTATTAATATAACAAATTATATCTGTTTACTATCACTTTGTCAAGCATAATAAAGAATAAACCGCAGAAAACGATAAGTTTCTGCGGTTTATTTTGCCAACGGATGAAATTTTCTGTAATCCTGCGCGTATTTATTCTTCATCAGCTGAGCGTAAATTTGTGTAGTCGATATATCAGCATGTCCCAGCATTTCTTTTATGTCCTTGATATCAGCTCCGTTTTCAAGCAGATGAGCTGCAAAGGAATGACGCAAGGTATGAGGAGTTATATCCTTGTCAATCTTCGCCATATCCGCGTAGTGCTTAACTATCTTCCAAAAACCCTGCCTTGACAGAGCCTCGCCGTTCATATTGGTGAACATTCTGTCTTCCTCAGCGTTGCTGATTATTGCAGGACGGACATTAAGTATATAGTTTGTAAGGGTTTTTATTGCTGCGGGATAGATCGGTACTATCCTGTTGTTCTTTGCAGTCTGGAGATTAAGTATTCCGATCTGGATATTAACTTCGGGAACCGTAAGCTCTATAAGCTCAGACACCTTTATACCCGTAGCATAAAGAAGCTCGAGCATAGCCCTATCTCTGACACTTTTATAGTCATTTCCCGACGGCTGTGCAAGCAGCTTCAGGACCTCTTTACCCGTTAGTATCTCAGGAAGCTTCTTCTGTGCGCTCCGAACCTTAACCTTAACGATAGGATTTGTTTTTATGTATCCTTTTGAATGTATAAAGGTAAAATAAGCTCTCAGGGATGCCGCACAACGTGTGACTGTTGACTGTGATTTTCCAAGCACCGTAAGATATTCAAAAAACTTTTCAATAATGTCAGAGTCTACAGCTTCCAGACTTCCTAACTTATTTAAAGAACAGTATGCAGAAAACTGCCCGATATCGCGCAAATACGATTCAAGCGTGTTTTTGGATGACTTCTTTACATTTTTCAGATATGCTTCGAAATCCAAAATGTAATCCTGCATTTTTACGGTCCTTCACATTAAAAATTAAAATACTTTTCAAAAAGGTTAAAAAGTGCTGTGTCAAGTAATGATGAAACAATTATCGGTATTAACATAACTATATGTTTCAGACAAAAATTACGAAAGTGCATGTATAAATTTATCGGTCGTGTATCCCTGATGCACATAATAGCAATAAGCTTTGAAAATGCTACACATTCCCGTGCCGATAAAAGAAGCGAAAATAAAAGGATCAGAGTCGGTAAAATTAAAACAAAAAGATTGAATACGATTCCCGACAGCCCATAAGTGAAATAAACATATCCTGCAAGACATCCGTACCAGAAGGCGGTCAGAGATAATGCAAGCGGCGATATCACAAGTCCTAAAACCGATGTGCCGCACAAAAAGGAAATAAGCGGAATCTTTAAAGCCGTAATGAGCGAGCTTAAAAAGGCTTTTAAAAAGCTTTTATCAGTTCTCTCGCTTACATATTCACCGAAAATTTCAACAGTTGCCGCATTTACTGAATCTGTACCAACAGACAGCACTCCGATCAAGATCGAAATCACTACCAGCAGCAAAAGTAGAATGAAGGTCAAATTTTCCTTTAAATAACCGAGATTAAGTCCTGTAATTCTTATAGAAGCTGTCCTATTCATGAATATTCCTCCGTTTTTTATATTAAATAATATGAAGGAATAATCAGGAATATTACACTATCTTGTAAGCTCCTCGGCACGATTTACCGTAGCTTCGAGTGAGGATCTGAGGGACGTATCAAAGCCTGTGATGTCCATACTCTTAAGACCTGCTTCGGTAGTGCCGTTTGGAGAGGTAACGTTTCTTATAAGTGAGTCAATATCATTATCAGACGTCTTTGCCATAAAAGCACTACCTGACATCGTATGTAAAACAAGTGTTTTTGCGTTAGCCTCAGACATGCCGTTTTCAACTGCAAATTCAATAAGAACCTTTGCAAAGCGCATGGCATATGCAGGCGCGCTTCCGCTTATAGCTGTCACAGTATTAATTTCAGACTCTTTTACATCGACAGCTACTCCGCAGCAGGAAAAAATTCCCTTAATGTAAGCATACTGCTCATCGCTTACGGGAGAACATTTGACAAGCGCCGAAGAGCCCTGTCCGCACATAAGAGGAGTATTGGGCATAACTCTTATAACAGATGCATCGTAGCCTAAAACCTCTTTTATATGAGCAATAGTAATGCCTGCGGCTACCGCGACAAAGCACACATCCTTGGATACGCTTCGTATCTGCCTGAGAACGGTATCATAAATCTGCGGCTTAACAGTAAGGAAAACATAATCGCAACATTTTACTAGCTCTTCAGCCGAGCCGCAAACAGCTGCGCCTTGCTGAATAAAAGCATCCAATTTAGCAGAATCAGTATCGTAAACATACAGACAATCTGATTTTATGTAACCCGATTTCAAAGAACCAAGAATAATTGCGCTGGCGATATTACCGCAGCCAATGAAGCCGATTTTCGATTTTTCCATATAAATCCTACCTAAAATAACCTATATTTATATTTATACACCAAAAAAAATATTATGTCAACAAGAGATTTTCGATCCAATGAATATTATGTCTACTCATTATGTTAACTACACAATATATACCCATATTCACATTATGTTAATCTATTAGTAGTGGTCAAATATCTGTTGAATTTATAAAAATTTATGTTATAATTGTTATAGAATTTTGATTTCGTTGTAAAGCTCAACATTCTTTTTAATAATAAGTCAAAAAACATTCGGGGGAGAAACATATGAATAAAACAGTATTGATCACAGGTGCTTCAAAGGGTATCGGAGCGGCAACTGCTATCCGCTTTGCTGAAAAGGGATATAACGTAGTTATGAACTATAACAATTCAGTTCAGTCGGCGCTTATTCTTCAGAAGTCACTTAGCGAAAGCGGTTTTAAGGTTATCGCCTATCAGGCAAATGTGCGCAACAGATTAGATGTTGACTTAATGGTTAAGGAAACTATCGAGCGCTTCGGCGGTATAGATATACTCATTAATAATGCCGGCATCGCAAGTCAAGGACTGTTTACAGATATCAGTGAGATTGAGTGGAATGAAGTGATCGATATAAATCTTAACGGTACCTTTAACTGTGCTCAGGCTGTTCTCCCCCATATGATCAATAAAAAATCAGGATGTATCATTAATATCTCGTCTATGTGGGGTCAGGTCGGTGCTTCCTGCGAGGTCGCCTACTCTGCTGCAAAGGCAGGGGTTATTGGATTAACAAAGGCACTTGCGAAGGAGGTCGGTCCTAGCGGTGTCCGTGTTAATTGTATTGCCCCGGGTCTTATTGAAACCGGAATGAATCAGGAGCTTACACTCGAAGACGTAGCAGCAATAGTTGACCAAACTCCCTTGGGACGCATCGGCACTACAAACGATATCGCAACTACTGCTTTATTCCTTGCTTCTGAGGATGCATCATATATAACAGGACAGGTCATCGGTGTAAACGGTGGATTTGTAGTATAAGAATCAGTTAAGAGGCTCTAATAAGCGGCGGACAAAAGAAAAAATACAAAATGAAAGATATCTTGCAAAAAACATCATTGTTGATCTGCAAGATATCTTTTTATTTACAGCCTCTTATTTATTTTACGGGAACTATAACTGCTCCCGAAACCGTATTTTTCCCCGAATCGACCGAATTTAGTGCCGCAATATCAGCAACACTGCTCTTATACTTTTTAGCTATTGACCATATATCTGTATCGTTTTCAAGATAGCAGACAATTATTGAGCATTCGTTAGTGCACTTGGTTGCTTCACCGTTATCTGTTACAGAGGTTACAACATTATACTCTGTAACTTCGAATATTTCCAGACATACCGCCATTTCACAGCTGATCTCAATACAGCTGTCAGAGCTGATTACATAAGACATATTTGTTATATGAATTGATGCATCATATTCTTTATTCTCTGCGTCTTCAGCAGATTTATATTTATATTCAAAATCGATTGCGCGTTCAGAAAACTCGGGAGACCCGCTAGCATCGCATACTATCATTTTGATATAAGCTATCCCAAATACTGAAATACAATTGTCTATCTGCTTAATGCCTGTAGTCTGAACATCTGACCTTATATCCAGCACACTGCTCACAGCACCGCCTGAGAACTCAAGAGTTTTTTTAGCGATAAAGGTGTCATTAACTTGTTCTTTAGGACTTCTAATCCGCACGGCTTCGGTCAACGGTTCGATACTTTTGGTTGTTGAGTAAATATCCAAAACAACCGTGCTTTCCGACTCACAGTATACCTCAACACATATATTCATTTTCGCGTTAACTGTCATCGTTCGTGTTTCATCGTAGCCGCTGTTTCTGCATTTCACCTCTAAAAAAACCAGCTTTTCTTCGGTTTTGCAATTAAAATTCTCATCAATACCGTCAATGTCACAAACCTGACTATAAGGCAATTTTTGCTCAAAGTGACACGCAGTAAAGTTTTCTGCAGACAAATATGTAACACAAACAAGCAAATTGCCTTTAAGCATAACCTTGCCGTTCATTACCTTGCACTCATCAGCCAATATCTTACCGGAGTAGTTAAGTATTTTTCCTATCTGGGCATGAGACTCACTGAGAGAAATCTCTTCATCTATAATGAGACTTTTTTCGGTGAACATTATTCTGTCCTTTGACGGTAATGTAGTGCACAGCGTTTCATAACCGTCACTCGACATCGGGCACAAACACCTTTGAACGTTTGCTCGGTTAATACAGATTTTAACAACAATCGGACCCTTTAGCTCAAGCTTGCGTTCGCTCAACACTCGGAGATTTAATCTGTCCGACGTGGCATCAGCGGAGATCTGCACTCCTTGCAGATCAAAATCGCACTCAATATTTTTTGAAAAAATGAAAGCATTTTCATAGCTGCATAGAGTATCACGGTCATCAAGATATATTACCTTCAGTCCTGAAACACCGTCAAGATTTAAAACGCTTCCTGATATATTTTTTGATGATATAGCTGGCTCAGTTTTTACACTAAGAACCTTTTTGATAGGAGGACAATAGTCAGGCAAAACAAACTCTGTTTCTATATGTATGTCTTTTTCGCATTTTAGTAGGCATTCTTTTGTGCAAATATTTTGAGTTTTAAAGTTACTTTCCATATTATCTGCTCCTTTTACAATTCATTCTTTAAATGTATATTAATAATCAAGCTCAAATATGAAAAAAGCTGAGAAAATTTCTCAGCTTTTGTGCGTATCTATGTATTATCCTTTTTCACTTTAAAAATCAGTCTTAAAAAACCGCTTAATATCTTCGGACTCTTAACAAGAACAACCTTCATAACAGAAACTCCCATCAACAGCATTTAGCACAGAATATGCCCAGTATAATTACAACGGCAGCAAGTATTCCGACAAGAAATTTCGCCGGTAAAAAGCACGCTAGCAGCAGTCCCGTACCGAACGCAGCGATCAGCACACCGTTTTTTAACACGTTATTTCTTTTTCTCATAAGCCACCGCCTTCATCAACCTATTACCATTATATTAGGACCTTTAAAAAATGTTACGAAAAGAACCGATAGCATCAGCTATCGGTTTTTGATATTCCACGGCTTAATATCTTTTAGTTCATCAAAGATAGTTCTGTAGGAAGAAAGTCTGTCAAAATCTATGTTACCCAGCTTTACAGCTTCATCTACAGAGCAGCCTGCCTCCCCTATATGCTTGCAATCCGAAAAGCGGCACGAGCCATCATAATCTGCAAATTCAGGAAAGCAAGAAGTAAGAGCATCCTTGAACTCAATATTGTTCATATCATATTCGAATGACGAGAACCCAGGTGTATCCGCGACATATCCGTCATAGCAGTGATAAAATAACTCACAGTGACGGGTAGTGTGTCTGCCTCTGCCAAGCTTTTCACTGACCTCACCCGTTGAAAGCTCAAGTTCAGGGAAAATTCTATTCAGAATACTTGTCTTGCCCACTCCAGAATTGCCTGTAAAAGCACTAGTGCACCCGCGCAGTTCGGCGATGATGTCAGCTATCCCAAGACCGCTGACAGCAGAACACTCAATAACGGTATATCCGACAGACTTATATTTGCAAATATAAGAAGACAGATCTCCCATATCGCTCTTGTTAAAGACGATTACAGGCGTTATTTTTTTAAATTCACAAAGAGCTGTCATTCTGTCGATGAGCAGAAGATTAGGTATAGGAGTTACTGCAGAGGATATGATAAACAGCTTATCAATATTCGCAAGCGGCGGACGGTCAAGAAAATTTCTACGTTCATAGATCTTTTCAACCGTTCCCTTATCACCGCTTAATGACACTTCAACCACGTCACCGACAAGCGGAGAGGTCCCGATGCTCCGAAACCTTCCCCTTGCCTTGCATTCTATAATTCTTTCTTCGTTTTTCACATAGTAGAAGCCCGCGACAGATTTAACTATCAATCCGATCATAAACTTCTGCTCAGTCCTTTTTCGGATAATCAAATTTATCGGAATTGTTTACCACGACAAATGCTCCGCTCTCATCTGTTATCTGAATCTGCAGCACATCGAAGCCCGAGTTAATTCCTGAGCCTGTTGAAAGTCTTACAGTGAATTTAGCATACTTCTTTTCAACCTTGACACCTGTAAAGGTATATGTGTAACCGAATTCGTTTAGATCGATCAAACCCGAAGAGGAAGCTACAACATTTCCGTTTGCATCGAGAAGTGAAACATGTGCACTGTCAGCAGCAAAATCCTCTGGAAGCTTTACAGCAAGATCAACAAGCAGATATCCTCTGCTAAGACCTATATTGACAGCGCTACCCTTATTGACTGTTACGGTATTAACCCTTGAAGGATCCTGTGTAACAACAAAACCAGCATCTGTAAAAGAGTTTACTTCTGTAACATCCCCGAGTGTCAGACCGTAGCGTTGTAGCTCAAGCTCTGCATCCGCTCGAGAGAGTCCAATAAGATTCGGAAGAGATACAGGAATCTCAGGCTGTCCTGAGCTAACATAGAGCGTTATCTCTGAATTCTCTGTCAGCTCTGAACCCTTGGCCGGATCTGTTCTGATAACATTTCCTGCAGTAATATCTGTGTTAGCCTCAACCACCTCATTAACAATAAAGCCTTTGGTTTCAAGCTCCTGCTTTGCGCGTACTGCAGACATATTGTATACATCAGGGACGAAAACTGTCTTCTCTCCCAGACTTACATAAAGAGTTAACTTTCCACCCTTTTTGATGTCCTTTCCAGCCACAGGATCCTGCTTGAAAATTTCACCAGGCTCGTATTTATCAGAATTTTCATACTTGAAAACTATCTCATAGAGATCGTTATATTCTGCGTTAGTCTGAACCTCTGTATACTGCAGACCGACAAGATCGTGAACACTGAACTCTTCACTGTCGCCGAGGAAGAACTCACGGTATAAGAATATACCAAGGATGATTATTGCGATGACAAAGGTAACCGAGATACCTGCAAGTATTGGTATTATGGGGGATTTCTCAGTTTCCTCTTTCTTATTAGCTTCATGTTCATTTTCCGAAATAGGAATAAACTTTGTCGGTGAATCATCAATAAAATAGTCGTAATCAAAGGTTACAGCGGGATTCTTTTTAAATTCCTCAAGATCACACAGCATCTCAGCTGCAGACTTATAGCGCTTAGCGGCATCCTTCTGCATAGCGTGCATAGTGACCTGCTCAAGCCCTAGAGGAATGGAACCGTTTATATCACGCGGCAGCTTGGGATCCTTCTGCAGCTGCATAATGGCTACAGAAACAGCACTTTCCGCTTGAAAAGGAAGCTGTCCTGTGATCATTTCATAAAGCATAACCCCGACCGAGTAGATATCTGCCTTGTCGTCGGTATTTTCACCTCTCGCCTGTTCAGGACTGATATAGTGCACAGAGCCTATTGCCTTATCGGTAATAGTTCTCTGCTCGCTTCTTGCGAAACGCGCTATACCGAAATCGGTAACCTTGATTGTGCCGTCCGAAAGCACCATAATATTGTGAGGCTTAACATCTCTGTGAACAACACCCTTATCGTGTGCGTGCTGCAGACCGCGCAGGATCTGCAGTGTAAAACGAACAGCATCGTTCCAAGAAAGCGGCCCCTGACGGTCTATATATTCCTTAAGAGTAATTCCGTCAATGTATTCCATAACTATATACTGTATAAGGTCACCAAAGCTTACATCAAACACCTTGACGATATTGGGATGAGACAGAACCGCAATTGCCTTAGACTCATTCTTGAACCTGCGCAAAAACTCATCATTGCCTGTAAATTCATCCTTTAATATTTTGATGGCAACGATCTTATCATCAACATTGTCATAAGCCTTATAAACAACAGCCATGCCACCTACACCGATGATCTCGCTGATCTCGTATCTGCCGTCAAGTCTCTTTCCAACATATTTATCCATAACAAACCTTCCAATCTTTATGTCAAAATTTACGGTAGGATATTAATAAATTAAAACAACAGTAATGTTATCTCCGCCGCCTGCATCATTTGCGAGATCAACAAGCGTTTGTGCTGACTGCTCCTGAGGTACGGTCTTCAACACTTCGTATATTTTTTCCTCACTGACATAGTTTGTAAGTCCGTCGGTACATATTAGCAGTATATTGTTTTCAGGTTTAATAGCTATATTATAGTCACCGAAAACAGAGCTTTCTGCACCGACAGCTCTAGTTATTATATTCTTTTTTGGATGTAATCTTGCCTCATCTTCACTGATCTCTCCGCTGTCGATCATATTCTGAACGACCGAATGGTCTACAGTAAGCCTTACAAGCTGTTCATTTGTCACAAGGTAGGCTCGGCTGTCACCCACGTGAACAATATGGGCGAGATTGTCGCAGACAAGAGCGGCAACTACCGTTGTTCCCATTCCGAAGTAGCTCTCATTCTCCTTTGATTTTTCATAGATTTCAACATTTGCGGAATCAACAGCAGCACGGAGCATATTCTCAATAGAATTGCTGTTCATTTTTGGGGAATATGAATTAACTATATATTCAGATACTATTTTTGCGGCACACTCACTGGCAACATGTCCTCCGTTAGCACCGCCCATACCGTCACACACGACTGCAAAAGCAGCTCCGTTATCGAATTCACCCGCTACAAAAGCATCCTGATTGTCCGAACGCTTTAAGCCAACATCAGATTTACTGAATATTTTCAACAGTATCCCCTCCTTCTTTTTCATATTTACGGCGAAGCTGACCGCATGATGCATTAATATCACTGCCGAGAGTTCTTCTGACCGTTGTGTTTATACCTAAGCCGTTAAGCTTGTCGCAAAAGTGCTGTAAAGCTTTTCGGTCGGATTTTTCATAAGTATTTTCCTTTATCGGGTTTACGGGAATGAGATTTACATGACACATAATACCTCGTAGTATTCTGGCAAGCTCATTTGCGCAAGCATTGCTATCATTTACACCCTTGATCATTGCGTACTCAAAAGAAATTCTTCTGCCTGTTACCTTCTGATATGCTTTACACGCTTCGATCAGCTCAGCAATATTCCATTTTTTATTGACCTTCATCATTTTACTTCTGATATCGTCAAACGGCGCGTGAAGCGAAATTGAAAGCGTAATTGGTAGGTTTTCTTCACTTAATTTATATATACCCGTTACAAGACCTGAAGTTGATAAGGATATATGACGAAGTCCGATATTTATACCGTTGTCATCAGAGATAAGCCTTAAGAACTTAACAACATTATCATAATTATCAAGCGGCTCACCCATACCCATAAGCACGATATTTGATATTCTGATATTATTATCGGTATTGGCTTTCATAACCTGCGCCAGCATTTCAGACGGAAGCAAATTTCTGTAAAGACCGTTTATACCCGAAGCGCAGAAGCTGCAGCCCATTCGGCAACCGACCTGAGTTGATATGCAAACTGTATAGCCGTGCTCATATTTCATTACGACCGACTCAATATATTCACCGTCATAAAGGCGATAAAGATATTTTACCGTACCATCAAGCTGGGATACCAGCTTCTTTTCTATCGTAACATCGGGTATAAAATAATTCTCTTTCAGAATTTCCCGTGTTGCTTTAGAAAGATTAGTCATATGGTCGAAGTCAAGCGTACCGCTGCTCAGCCACTTATACACCTGTGCAGCGCGAAACTTCTTTTCACCTATCAGAGCAAACTCTGCTTCAAGCTCAGGCAAACTCATTGAGCGAATATCTTTTTTGGGCAATAACTCATCTCCAAATCAGTGTTTTTGTAATACTGCGGCGAAAAATCCGTCTGAAGCATCATTCTGAGGCAAAAAGGTTTTAGCCTCAAGTAATTCGTAATTATTGTGTGTATGAAGAAAAGTGCTAACTACCTGCTCATTCTCACGCTTACAGAGAGTACAGGTAGAATAAAGCAGCCTTCCGCCTCTTTTAAGATAACGGTCTGCGTTAATGAGTATTTTTTTCTGAAGCTGATTAAGCTCATCGAAATTGTCAGGTTTTCTGTATTTGATGTCAGGCTTGCGTCTAAGCACTCCGAGCCCTGAACACGGCACATCACATATTATCTTATCAAACTCACCGAGACCTTCTTTAAAAACAGAGGCGTCGCTTATCTCAGTGCAAATATTCTCAAAGCCGAGCCTCTCTGCACCGGCTTTAATAAGCTCGACACGCTGTGCGTAAAAATCCAAAGCGACAATACTGATATTATCTGCAGAAGTCGCTGCTGTAAATGCTTTTCCGCCCGGTGCCGAGCACATATCCAACACGCGGTCATTATTATTAATATCAAGCATCGAGATCGCGCGCTGACAAGAAATATCCTGAACGTGAAAAAGACCCTGTTTATACGCTTTTAAACCGTCTATGGAAGAATATCCCCTAATTTCAAGTGCATTTTCCGTATTAGTAATTACTGCGTCTACATTCTCAGCCGACAAAAGCTCACAAAGCTCTAAAGCAGATATTTTTCTTGTGTTGACGCGAATATATGTGGGTGGCGGTAAAAGTGTTTCTTTTAAAAACTGCTCGGCTGTCTCTACCGAAAGATCATTGACCAAAATATTAACTATCCACTCAGGACAGGAATATCTGACCATCATATCATAAGCCGAATTACCGCTTGGTAGCTTTATCTCACTTCGGGTAATATTCCTGAGCACACCGTTAACAAAGCCCGCACCGTAGGACTCCTTTGAAGCTTTCACAAGCTTTACGGCTTCGTTTACAGCGGCAGAGTCAGGTATTTTATCCATATACTTCATCTGATAAACCGCGCTTCTCAGCACATTCATCGTGAACGGTTTAATTTTATTAAAGCCTGTTTTTATAAACTGCTTTAATATAAAGTCAATGGTTATTTTTCTGTCTAACGTGCCGTAGAAAATTGAGGTGCAAAGCGCCTTATCCTCACGCGAGAGCTCATATTCACGGAAAAGAGAATTAAGCGTAATATTTGAATAGGCACCGTCTGCATCGACCCTGCAAAGAGCCCTTACAGCAAGGCCTCTCGGACTTATCTTACTGCTCACTGCTTATCACTGTACCCTTCTCTATCGAATGGCCCTTAAGATAGTCAGCAGCAGACATTCTCTTTGAACCCTCAGGCTGTATTTCACATAGCAAAACACAATTTCCGTCGCCGCAAGATATCACAAGCTCAGTATCAGACTTTACAACCGTTCCTGCAGGCTTATCGGTCGAAAATGACAAGCGGGACGAAAGCACCTTGACACGCTTACCGTGTAAAAAGAAGTAGGCCGCAGGCCACGAATAAAATCCGCGTATAAGATTATGGATTTCAGCAGCAGATTTTGTAAAATCAATATGACCCATTTCTCGGGTAATTATCGGTGCGTAGGTGGATAAAGAATCGTCCTGTTTTTCGGGAATAATACTTCCCTCTTCAAGTCCAATAAGTGTCTTTATCATTAAGTCAGCGCCGATAGGTGACAAACGGTCGTGAAGCTCCTCGCCTGTTTCGTTTTCACCTATCACTACTTCCTCTTTGAGAAGCATATCACCTGTATCAAGGCCCTTTTCCATCAGCATTGTAGTAATACCTGTTACCTTATCTCCGCATACAATCGACCACTGTATCGGTGATGCTCCTCTGTGTCGCGGAAGCAACGAAGCATGACCGTTTACGCATCCGTATTTCGGGATATTCAGTATTACCTCTGGAAGAATTTTGCCGTATGCTACAACAACGATAACATCAGGTGAAAGCTCTTGTATCTGCTTTGTAACATCATCACTTTTAAGTGTTACTGGCTGATACACAGGAATACCGTATTTTTCAGCACAAGCCTTTACAGGCGGCGGAGTTAATATCTGCTTTCTTCCAACAGCCTTATCAGGTTGAGTAAAAACTGCTGAGACCTTATGCTCTGATGAAATCAAGGCTTCAAGTGTAGGAACTGCGAAATCGGGGGTTCCCATAAAAACGATTCTCATAAAACTATCCTTTAATCAGTCGGTCTTTATAAACTATACCGTCAAGGTGATCTATCTCATGGCAAAATGCTCGAGCTTTCAGACCTTTGCCCTCGACCGTAAAGGTCTCACCATTTCTGTTCTGAGCTCTTACCTTAACATTCATAGGACGCCTTGTTTTTCCGTACTCACCAGGGAAAGAAAGACAGCCCTCTTCCTCCTCCTGTACACCGCTTTTTTCAACGATAACAGGGTTAATAAGCTCAATAAGACCGTCGCCTACATCAACGATGCAAACTCTGCGAAGAACACCGATCTGCGAAGCGGCAAGTCCGCAGCCGTCGGCTTTATACATCGTTTCAGCCATATCGTCAAGCAGCTGAGCCAACCTGTCATCAAAGGTGAGCTGACTTCTGCATACCTTGCGCAGCACATCGTCACCGTTTTTTACAATATTACGAACTGCCATATATTCCTCCGTTAAATAATGGTTTCGGGATTGATATCAATAAAAACTGAGGTATCTTTGTCACATTTGACCGATACTGCACTTCTCAGCATATCTCTGAAGCGTTTAGAATTTTTTGCTTTGATTATCATTCTATAGCGGTATTTATTGTTGACTCTGGGCATTCCTGCAACCGCAGGACCGAGAATAATGAGTTTTACATCGCTGTACTCACTGTCAACAAGAGCTTTTATTTTATCAAACACCTTTGTGATTGCCTCCTCAGCTAAATCTCTCGACTCTGAAGAGGCGGCTATGACAGCGATATCACAATAAGGCGGATATATCATCAGTTTTCGGGTCAGAATTTCCTGATTATAGAAGGTATCATAATCCTGACTTGCCGCAAGGCGGATAAGATTACTGTCAGGATCTGCGGTCTGAATGACAGCAAGACCCCTATCTTCACCTCTGCCTGCGCGACCGAGCACCTGAGTCAGAAGTGAGAACGAGCGTTCAAAGCTGCGATAATCACTACTGTTTGTAGCACTGTCAGCACCAAGAACACCAACTACCGTGACGTTAGGAAAATCAAGCCCCTTTGCGACCATTTGTGTTCCGAGCATTATATCGTACTCACCCTTCGAAAAGGCATCCAAATGTTCTGAAAAAGAGCCTCTTGAAGTCGTACTGTCTGCATCAAGACGAAGTATATGAGCTTCAGGAAATGTCACCTTAAGCTCTTCTTCAACACGCTGGGTACCTATTCCCATAAATCTGAACTTTCCGCCCGTGCAAGACGGACAATCATTGCGAACTGCCTCGCTGTATCCGCAATAATGGCAGATAACTCTTCGGTTCGCAGAGTGGTAAGTCATAGAAACACTGCAGTTAGGACAGGTTGCTACATACCCACAGCTGGGACAGGAAATATAGGTATTATGTCCTCTGCGGTTTAAAAGAACGATAGCCTGCTTTTTGTCCTCTAATGCTGTAAATATAGCTTCATTAAGTTCTCGACTGAGCGCAGAGGTATTGCCCTTTGTAAGTTCTCTTCGCATATCTACCGTTCTGACTTCAGGTAAAACGGCAGAGCCATAACGCCGAGACAGCTTACAGATACTGTACTTACCGCTCATTGCAGAGGAATAGGTCTCGATAGACGGAGTAGCAGATGCCAGCACTAAAAGCGATTTATTATATGAAGTACGAAATTTCGCAAGCTCACGTGCATGAAATCTCGGCGATTTTTCCGACTTATAGGTATGTTCCTGCTCTTCATCAATGATGATGAGCGAAAGATTCTTAACAGGGGCAAAAATAGCAGAGCGCGTGCCTATCGCAACAAGAGCCTCGCCGTTTTTGACCCTTTTAAATTCATCCATTCTTTGTCCTACCGACATAGCAGAATGGAAAACTGCAATATTTTTACCGAAATGCTTACCGAAACGAGCAATAGTCTGCGGAGTAAGCGAGATCTCAGGCACCATTACGATAACGCCCTTTCCCCCACTTACCGCTCTTTCACAAAGCTTTAAAAATACGCTTGTTTTTCCGCTGCCTGTAACGCCGTAAAGCAGAGACACCTCGGGCTTGTCAGATTCATATAGTGATGACAGCTTACTGTAAGCCGCCGCTTGTTCTTGTGTAAGCTCTATTGTGTTATTTTTCGAATAAATAGCATCGTAGTCGGGAGTTCTGTAAACATCCTTATCAAATATTTCTATAAGCCCTTTATTAGCAAGAGTATTAACTACCGAAGCCGAAACACCCGTGAAATAGATTATCTCTTTTACACTTATACTGCCCATATCAAAAATGAGATCGGCAACGCTGCGCTGCTTCTCGGTGAGAACTGTATCCTCAAGCACCTCACGGGATACTATGACCCGCGCGGATTTAAGGGTTGCGTCACCCATTTTACGCGTTGCATTAGCGCTTTTTCTAAGCTCACCCTTTGCTACCATCTCGGTCAGCTTTTTCTCGCTCAAAAAGTCAAAAGCCGAAATGAGACTATCCTTAGAAACAAAGGGATTATTTTTAAAAAAATCACATAGCTCGTCTGCGCATTCGCTAAAGGGAGTTTCACCCTTGGAATACAGGTCATCCACCTTAAAACCGATACCTACAGGCAAAGCGGCCTTTACAGCGTCAAAGTATGTGCAAAACAGATTGTTGTGCATCCACTCGCACATAGCGATAAGCTCATCACTCAAAACAGGCTCAGAATCTATTACACTGATAAGTGATTTGTACTTAATATCAGTATCTACATCATCAACGCTCATAATAAGCCCTTGTCTCGCCTGATTTCCTTTACCGAAGGGAACGAGAACGCGACAGCCTACACGTGCAGAATCAAGAAGAGCATCGGGCACAAGATAACCGTAAGGCTTATCAAACGAATATGCCGTCTGTTCGATAACAACATTAGCTATACGCATCTATTAAGCCTCCCGATGTTTAATAGTGTTAATTAATCCTCAATATCCTTTGCCATTTCATTGATAGCGATAGTGACAGGCTTCTCAATAAGAATTTCTTCTCTTGCCTCATACTCTTCCGAAATAGCTCTTGCATTCTTTGCTATCTTATTTACAAGAGCATAGCGGTTGTCACAGTTGTCGATAAGCTTACCGATTGCAGGATTTAACATTTTGAAAGCACCTCATTGACTAAATGTATTTTTTTGTTTGTTTTATTTCTTTCAGATTTAATTATTGACACAAAATCATCAACAGCCTCGGATAAATCATCATTAACGACGATATAATCATATTCCGAAGCACGTGATATTTCGTTAAGAGCCTCATCAAGACGTTTCTGTACAAGCTCCTCAGACTCAGTTCCTCTGCCTGAAAGACGCCCTTTTAGCACCTCAAATGAAGGTGGCATTATAAAGATCGAAACAGCCTTGGGAAGCTTTTCTCTGATCTGGGCAGCACCGTTAACATCAACTTCGATTATTATCTCGCCACCGTTATTCATAACCTCTTCTACAGGCTTACGCGGTGTGCCGTAATAATTATCAAGGTATTTATTGAACTCTAAAAGCTCATCATTCTGAAGCATATTAAGGAA
The DNA here is from genome assembly GCA_045591645.1 of Acutalibacteraceae bacterium. Classification (GTDB taxonomy): domain Bacteria; phylum Bacillota; class Clostridia; order Oscillospirales; family Acutalibacteraceae; genus SFWF01. Next base: position 47,339 of record JAZNTG010000001.1, read on the forward strand.
AGTATCAACCGAAATGAAGTTGTATTTATCCCCTTCTACCTCACCTGCTCGCATAGCGCGAGTAATACTTGAGATCGAAAACTTTATATCAGGAACTGCCTCAAATACTTTTTTTAGTATCGTATCCTTACCCGAGCCTGACGGACCCGAAACTATTAAAACCGTACCCTTACTCATAGTCCCTATCCTCCGATATTTTAAAATCAGGGTCAATACGCTGACCGATGACCTCGGCAGGAAGATTAGAAAGCACTAAAAGCTCGCTGTCGGTAACTATCACCGACTTGGTTTTACGTCCCTGAGTGGCATCAATAAGACTACCTGCTTCCTTTGCTTCCTGTACAAGTCTTTTAATAGGGGCGGATTCGGGACTTACAATAGAGACTATTCTATCGCAGGACACCATATTACCAAAGCCTATATTTACTAACTTCATAAAGACATCCTATTCTATGTTCTGAATTTGTTCTCTGATCTTTTCTATTTCAGCTTTAATGTCGACCACAGTCTGCGCAATATCAAGATTCTGCGCCTTTGAGCCGATAGTATTTGTTTCTCTGTTCATTTCCTGAACGATAAAATCAAGCTTTCTGCCAACCGCCTCGCCCGAATCAAGCATAGTACATAACTGTTCGATGTGACTGCGAAGTCTGACGGTTTCTTCAGCGACTGCAACCTTATCGGCGAAAATAGCGACCTCTGTAATAACCCTGGCTTCATCAAATTGCGCGGCACCCAGAAGCTCCTTGATCTTATTTTCAAGCCGCTCTCTGTAAGCGGCAACCGTCTCTGGCGACCTTTCTTCTACAAAGGATACTCGCTCTAAAATAGTCTCAACTCTCGACTTCACATCATCAAAGAGCTTTTTACCCTCAGTCTGACGCATTAAAATAAAGTTATCAACAGCCTCTGCCGCAACACCGAGCACATCCGCAGTGACAGTCTCCTCGTCAATATGACTGCGGCTGATAATAAAGGCGTCATTATTTCCGATGAAATCGGCACAAGTAACCTTATTTTTGATCTTGTAGGTTTTTGCAAGCTCGTCCAGAGCAGACATATAAGAATCAAGATAACCTCGATTTAGCGAAACGCAGATATTACTGCTGCCCTCACTCTCGATCGAAACAAACATCTCTATCTTGCCGCGTGAAATTCTGCCTTGAAGATAGCTCTTCAGCTTGTCCTCCAAAAACAGATATCCTCTCGGAAGACGGCAGTTAAATTCAAAATATCTTGAATTGACCGATTTCAGTTCAACTGTGATATTCAGTCCCGAACGGGAGCTTTGCGCACGTCCGAAGCCTGTCATACTGCAGATCATAGCAATACCTCACCACTGTAAAAATAAATATTTATTCAATGTATTTTACCAAATAAATGCAGTGTTTGTCAACCTTTACAGGCATTTGTAACTATTTTTAACCGGACCGAACAATAAGCTGTCCGATCCGGTCAAATGACATGATTTTAAATTTTTAACTCAACTATCGTTACTCCGCTCTCGCCCTCTCCGTAAACTCCCAGTCTGAAGGACTTGACATATCGGTGATTTTTGAGATAGGAATGAACAGCAGAGCGCAGTACACCGGTTCCTTTACCGTGGATTACGGTAACAGACGGAACACCCGATAAAACCGACTGATCAAGATAACGGTCAAGCTCCATAATTCCCTCATCAGCGTTCATTCCGCGCATATCGAATTCAAATCGAGCGTCACGCTCGGCTATGGACTTAACACCGCTGATATTTCGGGTCTTGTTCTTAACAGGTGCTTTAGGCTTATCCTCCAAACGAAGATTATCCACTTTTGTCCAGGTCTTAGCGGAGCCAATGGCTACAAGAGCCTTCTTGCCGTCTTTGGATATCTGCTCTACCGTTGCTTTTTCGTTCAGATCAAACAGTGTTACAAGATCACCGACAACGATCAGTCGTGGAAGAACGTAATTATCCTTATCTCTTTTACCGACAGGGTCAGATGTATTCTCCATATCCCGTACAGTCTTCCCTACTGACTGCTTTGCGCGGGTCAGCATATCAGCGGCATTTGAAGCATTAAGCTGTTTTTTAGCATCTTCCAATTCACCGAGCAAACGATTTGACTTATATCTTACATCATCAATAATATAAGCTGCGTCATTCTTTGCCTTTTCGAGAATTTTTTCTTTAGTCTGTTCGGCCTTTTTAAGAGCATCTTCAGCCATTAATTTCAGCTCTGTGGCCTTAGCTCTCTCACGCTCAGCGGCTCGTTTTTCTTTTTCAGCATCCTGTCTTGCCTTCTCAAGTGCTTCAACAACATTTTCAAAGCGCAGATTCTCAGATGAAATATAGCTTCTGGCATCAAAAATTATATTATCTTTAATTCCTAATTTACCTGCAATCGCAAAAGCGTGTGATTTACCGGGTACTCCAAGCAGCAATCGGTAGGTCGGCCGCATACTCTCGACATCAAATTCACAGGAAGCATTTTCTACGCCCTCGGTATCGATAGCATAGCTTTTAAGCTCTGCATAGTGGGTAGTAGCTATAACCTTTGCGCCTGTTTGTGCCAGATGAATAAGCACAGCCTTTGCAAGCGCTGCGCCCTCTACAGGGTCTGTGCCTGCACCAAGCTCGTCAAGCAGAATAAGGGCGTTATTTGGCGCCTCTTCAATTATTTTTACTATATTAACGATATGAGAGGAAAAGGTCGAGAGCGATTGCTCAATGCTCTGCTCGTCTCCTATATCTACAAGAACTCTGTCAAAGAAGGATATCTCGCTACCGTCATCGGCGGGAATCATCATTCCGCACATAGTCATAGCAGTAAGAAGTCCGACAGTCTTTAATGTAACGGTTTTTCCACCTGTGTTTGGACCTGTAATAATGAGTGAATCGTATGTATCGCCGAGCGTCAGCGATATCGGTACAACTCTTTTTCGGTCTATAAGCGGATGGCGAGCATTTTTAAGAACTATTTTTCCGTTACTATTAAGAACGGGTACAGTAGCCCTCATCTTATATGCCAATGATGCTTTTGCAAAAATGAGATTTAACTCAACTGCGCATTTAAAGGAATCCTTAATAGCAGTTGCGAAGGTGGAGACCTCGGCTGAAAGCTCGGCGAGAATTCTCTCTATTTCCTCTCGTTCGGCAGAAGACAGTACCCGAAGTTCGTTATTTGCCTCGACAACACTCATAGGCTCAATAAATAGAGTTGCGCCCGACGAAGAGGTATCGTGCACTATACCTGAAATTTCGCTCTTGAATTCTGCTTTTACGGGAACTACAAAACGTCCGTCGCGTTGGGTAACTATGGCTTCTTGCAGATATTTTGCCTTTGTATGGCTTTTTACGATCGAATCAAGTTTATCCTTAATGCTTGCAGATACACCTCTCATCTTTCTTCTGATGCGCGAAAGCTCGGGAGAGGCAGAGTCATTTAACTCCTCAGAATTTTTTATAGCAAAATGAATTTTATCTTCTAAAAACTTATTAGGAAAAAGGCAGCTGAAAAGCTCGTCCAAAGAAGTTTTAAGCTCAGATGAAATATCACCTCGCCATTCCTTTAAAACACGTATAGTGCGCAGGGAATCTGCGATATCAAGAAGCTCAGCTATGCTAAGCACACCGCCCATCTCGCATCTTGTGAGCATACCTGTCGGATCAGACGGACTTCCGAAAGAGGGCGCGGCATATTTTGCGGAAAGTAAGAAAGCGTCCTCGGTCATTTTAAGCGACGAAAATACATCTTCAAAGTTATCAAAAGGCAATAGAGTCAAAGCCTTCTCCTTAGCAGGAGAAAGCGTTGCTTCATTACTTAGTAGCTTTAAAACCACGCCGAATTCAATTGTATTTAAATATTTTTCTTTTTCGTACATATGTTACATACCTTTAAAAAGTGAATTAAAAAATGATAAGGTCTTAAGCTTCTGCTCTGTCTTGTTTAAAAGATATCGCTCAGTAATGAGCGACAGCGCCTTTGCCGCGTCACTAGGAACAGAAAACAAAAAAAGCTTTGAAAGATCCGAATAAATAATATGACGAAGCGACATTAGCAAAGTAGAATTTATAACGGCGCAGTCGCTGTTATATTCGTGACACTCTCTGCAATAAAGACAGCCATCGTTTGTATCAAAATACATAATATCGTCTTCAAATTTTGCACAGTTCTTGCAAGCGACCAAATCGGGCAAATAGCCCGTTAGTGCCATAAGACGAAGCTCAAAAACAGCCTTCAGCAGAAAAATATCCATCCTTCGATTACTTAAAAAATGCAAAGAATTGAGTGCAAGCCTTAAAACCGATTCACAGTTTTCCGAATTAGGCGCATGGTGGATACAAAGCTCGCAAAAATACTGCGCTAGCGACAATGCTTCAATATCGTCTCCCGCTTTAAAGAATATCTCTAACGGAGAAGCCTCTGAAATTCTGTATGTATCGCCCTTTCGGGTGAGCGTCACCGATGAATATGCAAGCAGACTTGTTGCGGCTCCCTTTTTACTTTTTATGGACCGCGCGCCCGGCGCATAAGCCTTTATAACTCCGTTGTGGCGCGAAAGCAAGGTGACGAGCCTGTCGCTCTCACCTATCTGCTGCTCCCTTATTACTAACGCATCCACTGTAAATCGGTCGGGTGTCATCAATGAGCTTGCCTTCCTTTTTGAGCGCATCGGTATATTTCATATAGTAATATGCCGAGCCGTCCCTTAAAAATAACTGCCAATAAAGATCAGATACCATAAAAGCCTCCGCAAAAGTGATTTCAAAATTATTTTGCAGTGAAGCCATTAGAATTATGACAGGTAATTTTAGTCAAGGCCGAAGCCGTGAATAAGTCCCTGACGGTTTCTCCAGTCCTCCTTGACCTTGACCCAAAGCTTGACCGAAGCTTTTATTCCGTAAAATTTTTCAATATCCATACGGGCAGACGAGCCTATCTTTTTAAGCATCTCTCCGCTCTTGCCGATAATAATTCCTTTATGGGAATTTTTTTCGCAATAAATAGTCGCTTCAACCTCTAATATCGGCTCGCCACTTGCAGTATCACGCTCATACATACGCTCGATATCAACAGCTATTCCGTGCGGCACCTCACGGTCAAGCGAACGAAGAAGCTTTTCGCGTATCATTTCAGCAACCATAGACTGCTCACTCTGATCTGTGACATCCTCAGAGTCAAAATAGTGAACAGACGGTTTAAGCCATTTTGAGGCTTCTTGTGTAATTATTTTAATACCGTCGCCGGTTTTTGCCGATACAGGTATTACAGCCTCAAAATCAAGATGTCTTGAATATGCCGAAATAACGCTGAGCATTTCAGATTTATCCTCTAATAAATCAATTTTGTTGATAAGAAGCACGCATTTAAGCTCCCTCTTCTTTATCTCCTTGATCAGCTCTACCTCGGCAGCAGGAAGATTTTCGGGATCAAACTGAAACTTAGGCTTTGCTTCTACAACAAGCATTACACCGTCAACATCCGAAAGTCCGCTGCCAACCGCCTTTATCATATTTTCACCAAGTATATTTCTGGGTTTATGAAAGCCAGGGGTATCAACAAAAACAAACTGCGCTGCACCTTCTGTCCTTACACCCATTATTCTTGTGCGAGTGGTCTGCGGCTTGTCCGATACTATTGCTATCTTCTGACCGAGCACACGGTTAATAAGAGAGGACTTTCCCACATTGGGACGCCCTACTATTGCTATAAACGCTGATTTCGTGTTCATTAATCTTCCTCACTTTTAATGTCAAGCCCCAAAAGCTTCAAAGCCTGTTCTTCCTTTTTGCGCATTATCTTCTTTTCTTCTGCTTCATCAATATGGTCGTAGCCTAATAGATGTAAAACCGAATGTACAGTGAGATATGCTATTTCTCTTTCAATACTGTGTCCGAATTCCTCTGCCTGCTTTACAGCGTGCTCAACCGATATAACAACATCGCCAAGCATAGCACAGTCGTTTTCGGGATTAATATCATACTCACCGTTTTCACCGAGCGGAAAGGATAGAACATCGGTAGACCTGTCAATATTCCTAAACTGACTGTTAAGCGTCTTGATCTCGTTATCGTCAACAAGCGTAACATTAATTTCGGCGTTATTAATAAAATCTTCAATTTTAAGCACTGCATTACAAGCCGAATTAATAAGACTTTGTGCATCAGCCGACAGCTTTACATCCTGTTCATCCGAAAAATTTATTATGTGCATTATTTCTTATTCCTTTGTGCTTCTTTTTTTTCGTACGCGTTAATTATACTCTGAACAAGCTTATGCCTTACAACATCTTTAGCCGAGAGCCTGATTATAGAAATATCCTCAATATTTTTGAGAACAGATACAGCATCCGTAAGACCCGATTTTTTACCGCCCGGCAGGTCTATCTGAGTGATATCACCTGTAACAACGACCTTTGAATTAAAGCCGAGACGTGTCAAGAACATTTTCATTTGCTCGGGCGTGGTGTTCTGAGCCTCATCAAGAATTATAAAGCTGTCGTCAAGGGTTCTGCCGCGCATATAGGCAAGCGGTGCAACCTCGATATCTCCGCGCTCCTGACAGCGCTTGAAGTTTTCTGCTCCAAGCATATCAAAAAGAGCATCATAAAGCGGTCTGAGATATGGATCGACCTTTTGCTGAAGGTCTCCCGGTAAAAAGCCTAGGCTCTCACCTGCTTCCACTGCAGGTCGGGTCAATATTATTCTGTTTATCTCCTTAGCTCTGAAAGCCTTAACCGCCATAGCAACAGCCAGATAGGTCTTACCTGTGCCTGCAGGTCCGATAGCAATGGTGACCGTATTAGCCTTGATAGCATCGAGATATCTTTTTTGTCCGAGAGTCTTTGCCTTTATCGGCTTACCCTTGGACGTAACACAAACGCAGTCGGAATGAGCATAATTCGAAATCTTATCCTCTTCACCGTCCGAAACAAGAGAAATAACATAATCAATGCTCTGGTCGTTCAGCTGCTCTCCGTTATTGATAAGCGCGAGAAGCCCGTTAACTGCACGAACAGCGCCCGAAACCTGCTCAGGCTCACCCTTTATTCTGATATAACTTCCGTGAGATGTGACCGAGACAGAATAATGCTTTTCTATCTTCAGAATGTTTTCATCGAAGCTTCCGAAAAGGGTCACTATCTGCTCCATTCTTTCAATACTTATGATCTCTTCCGTAATTTTCACCGTGCCTTTTAAATATTCTTTTACATTATAACATATCTTTTACATTTTTTCAATTTAACTTGCAACATTTATTTTTTGTAATTGAGCAATATTTTCAAGGCACCTGCAATCGAAAATAATAATGTAATTATTTGCATCCTCAGATAATGTGTGATCGAGTATATACAGCTCGCTCATCTCGTACTTTTTAATTTCTTCCAACAGCTTTGCTACAGCGTCATTCATAACCTCTTCCCGACTGCGTTGGATATTTTGGTATTCAACCTCTATAAATCTACGCTTTATTATATTAATGGGCAATTCACCGCCGAAAAACCGCACTTTATCCATCACAAGCTCAGACTGATAGCTGAAATGCAGAGAATCCAGATATATCGGGAGCTTGAACCCAAAAAGATCTATAACGCTTCTTTCAGTAACATATCCGCTCTTCTTTGCAACAGTTTTTATTTTCGGAAGTGTTATTGTAACCGACTTACTCGTTTCAGCAAATACTTTACCCTCAGAATAGGTAAACCGCTGTGAATTCAGTTCAGGAGCACCTGAGACAAGAACCTCGCCCTTTCTTACCACTGTTCCGACATTGACAATTTTATTGCCTGATATAATATCGATGCTTTTTATGATCCCGTCAGTTACTGCAACAAGGTTTGAATACTCGTTTTTACCTGTCTTATCGTACTCATTAACCTCTGTAACATTAACCGTCAGCTTTGTTCCCTCCAGATTAAAGGAGCACCATGATATATCGCGTATCAGCAGCGGCAATCTGTCTCTCAGGGCATATGAATCAAGCTCTGAACGCGGCATTCCGCTGTGCACTCCGAGCTGTGTATATGCGCTGATAATTGCTTGGTCGGATATTGTTTTATTGCCTACGATCTCAATTTGCCAGATAAACTGAGAAAAGGCAAACAGCACGGCACAAAAAACAGCAACGCCCACCGCCAAGCTTTTTCTTTTGCTTATAAATAATATTTTTTTCGGCAGTCCGATAAAAGCAGTGTGAAAAATCTTGATCTTATGACCAAACTCTCGGCGAAGCTTTCGAACATTCTTATAATCCGACAGTGACATATTCAAAAGAATATTTCCGTTTTCTCTTACTACACTCCATACTGAAATTTTATTTTTAAGGCAAAAGTTTAAAAACGCGGCATCGCTATCGCCCGTAAGCTTCACGGTAACATAACCGCAAAGCCAGCGTATGATCTTAAGAATATTCATAGCTTTTTAACCCTCAAACTCAATACTTATAATATGACCGAAAATTACAATATGCACATCAGTTACCGTACCGATACCCAGCTCGCGTCCCAGAATCTGCAGAGTGCCTTTTTTTAACTTTAGACAAATAAGCTCGCTTGTGTATTCCATAACAGAAAAACTTCCGTCGAGCAGAAGACGCTTATTGGAAAACATCTCAATATGTATTTGATTACCCACCGCTAAATACGGAAGCTCAGACGCATAGATATCGCTTAAAATATCATTCTTCCTTTTTTCCGACACAAAAATCACGCTCCGATAGAGTATATGATTTCCGTGCTAATATAATGCTGCTTTACATATATTTAACAAGGTGATAATATGAGGACTCAACGCATAATTTCAGGAGCTTTTGCACTAATAATTCTTGCTGGCTTTATAGCCCGTCCGTCCGAGCTTATACAGGGCGCAACAAAGGGATTGCTTATCTGCGCAGACGTGATTGTGCCCTCGCTCTTTCCCTTCACAGCCGTTTCTATATTTCTTTTCAGCTGTGGATTTATGAGGTATGTAGAAAAAGCTATAAATCCAGTTACAAAAAGAATTTTGGGTCTGAATGGCAGTGCATTCTGCGTTGTTTTAATGTCCTTTGCAGGCGGCTTTCCCGTAGGTGCGAGATTAATAGACGAGCTAGCGGCAAAAAAATCTATCAGCGAAAATACAGCGAGGAGAATGCTCTGCTACTGTGTTAATCCTGGACCTGCCTTTGTTATTATCGGAATAGGTCAGACCCTTTTAAATAATCAGGTAGTTGGTGTCATACTCTATTTTTCAAATATTCTGTCATCGCTTATTCTTTGTATTATACTCTCCTTTAAAGAGCGAAAAGAAAAAAGACAGAGCTCATACAGGAAAAGCAATACAGAAAGCGTTTCGGATATTTTTGTAAGATCAGTTTCAGATGCGTCCTCATCGATAATAGGAATATGCGGCTTTGTAATTCTCTTTTCAACATTAATTCAAATTTTATCAAGCATATCTCAAAACGAGCTCACAGACCGTATATCAGCACTTATGGAAATAAGCAACGGAACGGTGCTGTTCTCGAAAAATATTGTGTATTTATCTTTTTTGACCTCATTTTCAGGCTTTTGCGTACATATGCAGATACTAACTGTGTGCAAGAATTTCAAAGTCAGATATCTTACGTTTTTAATATCTCGTATAATCAGCGGTCTGCTGAGTATGTCGATAACAACTCTGTTTTTAAAAATTTTCCGCATTTCTGTACCCGTCATATCCTTGAACAGAAATCTCTTCGATAATCTAAGCGGTGTGTCGCTTCCCCTCTCAGCCGCACTGATATTTATGTCGGTAACGCTTTTAATATCGCTCAAACAAAATAATGTGGAAAAATGTAAAAGAATGTGATATACTTTAGTAAAGAAACGAGGGATGATATGAAAAAGCTTGTATTTAATAAAAAACAAGAAAAATACTGTATGTATTGCAGATTCGGTCAGTATCTTGAATATTCAGATGAGGTTTTTTGCACTAAAAAGGGCTTTGTCAATAAATTCGGCAAATGTATGAAATATAAATATGATGCTCTTAAGCGTATTCCAAAAGTATCTGACGTCAGCTCAAATTTCAAAAAAGAAGATTTTATTATATAACAATAATGCTTTAATAAAAATATTTTATTTCGATGCAATTTTTGTATTGACAAATACCGATATTGTCGATATAATATTGCTCGTCCACGGAGGATATAGCTCAGTTGGTTAGAGCGCCAGATTGTGGCTCTGGAGGCCGTCGGTTCGAATCCGATTATCCACCCCACTTTTTTTATACCTAAAATTCAATACAGGGGTGTCGTCAAGCGGTAAGACAACGGATTTTGATTCCGTCATTCGTAGGTTCGAATCCTGCCACCCCTGCCAGAAAAACCGACTTGTTTCGACAAGTCGGTTTTTCAACTAAATCCACCCTTACGGGTGGGTGAAATATTGCTTCGCAATGTGAAATACCTGTGGGCATGAGTGGATCTATTTCATTTCACCTTCTGCGTTGGCATAAAATTTCACAATTTAAAGAAGGATTACATGCAATAGAATTCATCAATACACCACCCATTAATACAAAACACCCGACTTCCTTATCAGAAGTCGGGTCTGTCTTTTATGTTTACATTATTTATATTCAATAGATAAATCTTCCATATTGACAGTTACTGTTTTTGAATGATGGAATATCTCCGCACCTGAATCATTAATTAAATAATAATTTTCAGCCCATTTTCTATCATTGTAAAATTCATCAGCCTTTAAATTTTTTTCAGATATAGGGATAAAAACTATCTGCGGATTTAATTGTTCATAGCATGTTTTGAGTTCTAATGCTTCCTCAGCAGTGGCAAGTGAACGACCGTGGTGCGGAGTTTGGTAAATATCGCACTTCAGATCCTCAAGAGGTCGATAAACGGAAGAGTTTTTATCAAACAGCTGCAAAAGTCTATTATGGTCGGTATCGCCTGTAACAAGGAATGACTTGCCGGTATCAAAATTCATTTTGAAAACAGCCGAAATATTGTTAGGTCTTGTATCTTCGTTGCTATTAAGATTGCTTGAGGTTAACAATGTATCAACCGTACAATGCGGAAATTCTATCTTCTCACCGGTTATAAGATAGTGCCTTTCAGCATTCGGATATGCGTTCATAGCGCCTTCAAGCAAGTCTTCCATTGCTGTTTGACGATCTTCATAGTCATCTCCACCGGGAGAATTTATGTAAAATGCTCTTACGTCCAATCTGTCAGCTTGTTCTTTAAGGAACTCTGCAGCGCACTCAACATGATCATTATGAAAATGTGTGAAGAACCAACCTAGAATAACGGGTTTTTCACCTTTTGTGGTTCGGTCAAATAAATACTTAAACAGGACATTGGAGTGTTTAGAATAAAATTGATTGCCCTGACCACCGTCAATGATTATAAAGCCTTGGTTACGAAGAGTTATAACGTAGGACATTCCACCTGTTCCGGGAACTAATTCAAGCTGAGCTACTGATAAAGGATTGTTTACTTTTTCGACTTCTTCTTGTTTGCTTTCTGAACTAATTTCACTGTTCAAACCGGAAGACACAGTTGAACTATCGGTATTGTCTTTTCCGCCGTTGCAGCCCGAAGTGCCAAGTAAAACACTAATAACTAAAAAAAGTGATATTAATATATTTTTCATTTCAAATACATCTCCCAGTTTATAAATATTGTTTTATCATTCGCTGTTTAATTCGCAAGATATGCTTTGATAACCTCTAGCTCATATCCAGCATTATTTTTAGATTGAATTAATTAAGCGCTTAAAATTTCAATAAAATATATTTAACTATTTCAAATTAATATTACGCAATGCTTTTTGCTTAAAATATATAACCTCCTTAATGTTTTTTAAAATATTTTTACTGAGACTTGCTAATAATAAATATACATTAGACCTATTTAAAAAGCAATTACAATAATTTTCAAAATAGATTGCAAAAATTATCTCGAAGTGATATAAGCAGAGAAGGAGTAAGACTTAAAAAAGAACCGACTATTCAGTCGGTTCTTTTTTTAATGCCTTTTTAATTATCAGGATTGAAAAATGAACTATTAATCCTACCACGATGGCGATAACCAAATCAAATATGACTGTGAGCACAAAGGTAAGAATAAGAACAATTATATTGGTAATATTCTTAGCTTTCAGGATATCTGCAAATTTCTTATATTCACTCATATTATAGGCAACCATAAACAGAATGGCTGCAATTGCAGGCATCGGTATCAGCTCTGCATAAGGCATAAGAAACAAAAGCACAAACAGTAAAACGATAGCGTGAACCATTCCCGCAACCGGTGTTCTGCCACCGTTCTTGGCGTTTGCAGAGGTTCGTGCAATAGCGCCTGTCGCAGGTATTCCACCGAATAGGACTGATGCGATATTTCCGAGTCCCTGACCTACAAGCTCGGCATTTGAGTTGTGCTTGGAGTTGACCATATTATCAGCAACAACACAGGACAAAAGCGATTCAATCGCTGCAAGTATTGCGATAGTAAATGCATCGGGTATGACAGCTGCTATCTTCTCCGGGCTAAGGTCCATTCCTGCAAAATCAACCTTAGGCAATCCCGTAGGAATATTGTAAAGCTCCCCTATCGTTTTTACACCATCGCCAAGCATCGGTACAAAAGCTACCAGCAAAGCGCCGACTATAACTGCTATAAGTGACGGCGGAACGCGCTTTTCAACCTTGGGATAAAATATAAGTATTGCGAGGCAAACTACTCCTATAAGTAATGACTGCCAGCTAAAGGTGTCTAAAGAATGTATATTTGCTTCTATCTTTTCAATAGTTTCTATCGGCTTTACACCTTCTGCATATGTAAGCCCTAAAAAGTCCTTTATCTGACCGATCAGAATAGTAACTGCGATACCTGAGGTAAAACCAACTGTTATGGTATTAGGTATAAATCTAATAAGCGAGCCGAACTTAAATATACCCATCAAAACAAGGATAATTCCTGCCAGAACGGTTGCAATAAATAAACCGTCCATACCCTGCGCCGCAACTATCCCTGCGACAATGGTTGCAAAGGCGGCGGTGGGTCCCGCTATCTGAATACGGCTACCGCCAAAAAGCGATACTACAAATCCCGCTGCTATTGCAGTATAGATACCGCAGGCAGGCTCAACACCTGAGGCGAGCGCTAGCGCGATAGAAAGCGGTAAAGCAATTATCGCAACGATAATGCCCGCAACAACATCCTTAAAAAACTGCTCCTTAGAATAGCTTTTCATAACCGAAAAGAATTTTGGTTTCAAATAAAATTCCGTCACTTAAAACTCATCTCTCCTATATAAATTTCAGTATTACTTATTTTACCAATACAACAAGCTACTGTAAACAGACAGAATTCACATAAATTCAACTCTTCTGATAGAATGTTTATACTAGTGTGACAAGACTCGAACCTGCCACACTAAAATACTTCATTTACCTATTGAAAACGAGCAAAATATATATTATACTTATATACAATAAATAATATGGTGATGAGATGATTTTTTTTAAGAAGATCTGCGCAATTTTGATTGCCGCTGTAATTTTAATTTTTACTTCGGGCTGCAGCGCAGATTACAAGGATGCTTATATATATTTTGAGCTTGAAAACAAACCATCTACCCTTGACCCTCAGCTTGTGTCGACAAGGGAAGAAAATGTTATCGTGCGCTCTATTTTCGATACCCTGCTTCGCTATGATGAAAACGGGGATGTCGTTGCATCTGCCTGCTCTTCATATGAGAAAAACGGACTTACCTACACCTTTAAGATAAGCCCCGACGCTTATTGGACGAGTGGCGAAAAGCTGACTGCATATGATTTTGAATTCGGCTTTAAGCGCGCACTTGATCCCGATACCGCTGCTCCTGCCGCCGCGACGCTGGGCTCTGTTGCGTCTGCAAATGCAAGCGATGCAGATACCTTTGTTATAACACTATCCTTTGACGATCCTGACTTTTTAAACACCCTCACTACTTCCATCACTATGCCCTGTAATGAGAAATTCTTTAACGAATGCAAAGGCAGATACGGGCTTGAGCTAGAGACAACTCCTGCTTGCGGATCTTATTATATAAGGAAATGGCCGACCGAGAGTAAATTTCTTATAAGACTTGCTAAAAATCTTGAATATAAGGGCTATTTTGAGGCAAGAAATATGCGTGTTTATTTCACCTGCGATGAGCGTGAAAACCTTGAAATGCTCACAGAAGACGATACCGATTTTGCTTATGTATCTTGCGAGGAAGCTGAAAAAGCTGCCGAAAGCGGACTTAATACCTCGGCTTTAGAGGATGTTTCGTATATGCTTTTCCTCTCACCCTCTCTTTCAGAGGATATTCGTCTTGCAATTATGAAATCGGTAAAGAATGAGCAGAGCATTTATAACACCTATTACGGTTCTGCCGTTTCAAGCAGTATCGCGCCCAAGGCTCTTAAAGCTTCCCTTTCTGATTTTAAAACCGATTTTCCCTATGATATCGACCACGCGGCTCATCTTTACAGTGAAGCTATCTTAAACTCTGAGGACTCTTCACTCAGTGGCATTACGGTAAAATGCTATAGTGACCCCGCCGCCCTAGCCACCGCAAAGTCCCTAGCCGCACATTGGCAGCAGAAGCTCGGCGCTTTTGTAAATCTCGAAGAGGTAGCTTCACTCTCTTCTCTTGAAGCTGCTTATTCAAGCGATAATTACTCGATTATGATAATGCCCTTGACCGCCTCCTTCCGCCATTCGGCATCTTATCTTTCGCAGTTCAAGACAAAATCAACCGATCTTCAGTCAGCACAAAATGAGCTTGGCGAAGCATCTCTCTGCTATCCGCTGTTTAATCAGAGCAGCTATGTTGCGTCAGCTTCATATATTGAGAATTTCAACAAAATAATCGAGAACGGAATTCCCGATATCGCCCTCGCTATAAAGAAGGAATAATTTTATAAAATTCGTCTTTTTTGGTTGACACATACAGTGCGCTATGATATAATCATTTGCAGTAAATCTTTAAAGACGATACAGAGATATCGGCAAGATTAACGGATATTCAAATTTCAGATACTCTTTTGAGTGTCGGGTTTTTTGTGTGAGAGTCTTGCCAATATGGTAAGACTTTTTTGTTTGGAAGGAGAAATTATAATGTCAGTTAAACTGCAATCCGCTGTTCCCGCTGATATGACCTCTGCCCCCTTTGTTAAGTCATTCCTTGAAAACAAAGGCTGTAGTGTTTATAATTCTCAAAATTTCGTTTTGTTGCCCGGTTTTTGCGATGTGCATGTGCATTTTCGTGAGCCGGGTTTTCTTTATAAGGAGACTATCCTTTCGGGCAGCCGCGCCGCCGCCCACGGCGGATACACCGCTGTCTGTACTATGCCGAATTTAAAGCCTGTTCCGGACTCGGTCGACCACCTGAAGATTCAGACCGACGCTATAAAAAAGGATGCGGTAATTAAGGTATTCCCCTACGGTTCAATTACTGTTGGTGAGCTTGGCGAAGAGCTGTCGGATATGGAGGGAATTGCGCCCGACTGCATTGCCTTTTCGGATGACGGCAGAGGTGTTCAGAGTGTCGATATGATGCGTAAGGCTATGATAAAGGCAAAGCGCCTCGGTAAAATGATAGTCGCACACTGTGAGGTAAACGAGCTGTTGCGCGGCGGTTATATCCACGACGGTGAATACGCTAAGACTCACGGCCACAAAGGAATTTGCTCTGAGAGCGAATATGCGCAGATAGCCCGTGACATAGAGCTTGTAAAGGAGACGGGAGTCGCCTACCACGTATGCCACATATCCACAAAGGAAAGCGTTGAGCTTATCAGAAAGGCAAAAGCCGAGGGTGTCGACATCACCTGCGAAACGGGACCCCACTACCTTGTTTATGACGATAGCGATCTTGCGGAGGACGGCAAATGGAAGATGAACCCACCGCTGAGATCATGTAAGGACCGACTCGCACTCATAGAAGGCATAAAAGACGGAACAATAGATATGATAGCAACTGACCATGCGCCCCACTCTGACCAAGAAAAATCCAAAGGTCTTGAAAAGAGCGCGTTTGGAATCGTTGGACTTGAGACCGCTTTTGCAGTAATGTTCACGCACTTTGTAAAAACAGGTGTTATAACCCTCGAAAGGCTTGTAGAGCTTATGTCAACAAACCCTGCAAAGCGATTTGGAATAGATGTAAGCCGTGACTTTTCGGTATGGGATCTCTCTTCAGAATTTACAGTAGACCCTGCCCACTTCTTGTCTCAAGGCAAGGCAACACCATTTGAAGGCAAAAAGCTCTTCGGCAAATGCTTAATGACAGTTTGCGAAGGTAAAACAGTTTATAAAGATTAATTTACGGAGGAATTTATAATGGCAAAAAGAACAGACATCAAAAAGGTACTGATAATCGGCTCAGGTCCTATCGTTATCGGACAGGCTGCCGAATTCGACTATGCAGGCACACAGGCTTGTCTTGCTTTAAAGGAAGAAGGCTATGAGGTAGTTCTCTGCAACTCAAACCCCGCTACCATAATGACTGACACCACTATTGCCGACAAGGTGTATATGGAGCCGCTGACCCTTGAATATATCGCAAAGATCCTCCGTTATGAGCGTCCCGACGCTATTGTCCCCGGCATCGGCGGACAGACGGGACTTAATCTTGCTATGCAGCTTGAAAAGAAGGGTATACTTCGCGAGTGCGGAGTAGAATTACTCGGCACATCCAGCGAGAGTATTGAGCGCGCTGAAGACCGCGAGCTTTTTAAAGAACTTTGTCAGTCTATTGGTGAGCCTACCATCCCGTCTGAGATAACCTATGACCTTGAAGAAGCTAAGGCTGCAGCCGAGCGCATCGGCTACCCCGTCGTTTTGCGCCCCGCGTTTACCCTCGGCGGTACAGGCGGGGGCTTTGCCAACAACGAAAAAGAACTCGTAGAGATCGGTGTTAACGCTTTCAAGCTCTCCCCCGTTCATCAGGTGCTTATCGAAAAGAGCGTTAAGGGCTATAAGGAGATAGAGTTCGAGGTTATGCGTGACTCTAATGACCACGCTATCACCATCTGCGGTATGGAGAATATCGATCCTGTCGGCGTTCACACAGGTGACTCTCTCGTTGTAGCTCCTATTATGACCCTTAGTGACCACGACCTTAAGATGCTCAACGATTCGGCTATTAAGCTTATTAAAGCATTAAAGATCGAGGGCGGCTGTAATGTTCAGTTTGCGCTCGACCCACACTCCTCACAGTATTATCTTATCGAGGTAAATCCCCGAGTTTCACGTTCTTCTGCGCTGGCAAGTAAGGCTTCAGGCTACCCAATAGCAAGAGTTACCGCGAAGATTGCGCTCGGTATGTCTCTTGAGGAGATAAAGATTGCAAACACAAACGCGGCATTTGAGCCCGCACTTGACTATGTTATCGCAAAACTTCCCCGCTTCCCCTTCGATAAGTTCACAACTGCTTCAAATATGCTCGGAACACAGATGAAGGCAACGGGCGAGGTTATGGGCATTGGCTCGACCCTCGAGGAATGTTTACTCAAGGGTATCCGCTCGCTTGAGGTCGGCGTAAACCACATCTATCACCAGAAGTTTGACAATATGAGCGATAACGATATCCGCGATTATATCAGCGAGTTCCGAGATGATAACATCTTCGCTATAGCAGAGCTTATCTACCGCGGTGCTTCGGTTGAGGAGATACACAATATCACCAAGATAACCCCCTACTTCCTCGAGGCTATAAAGCGCATCATAGATATGGAGGAAACCTTAAAGGCTCATCCGTTTGACCTCGAGACACTTAAAGACGCAAAGAAGATGGGCTTCTCGGATAAGTATACGGCAAGAATGTGGAAGTGCAACGAGATCGATGTATTCAACTTCCGTAAGGAGCATAACCTCTTCCCCGTATTCCGCATGGTTGACACCTGCCACACAGGCGCTTATATTCCCTACTTCTATTCTTCCTATACAGGTGAAAATGCTTCGGTAATCACAGATAAGAAAAAAATAGTAGTGCTCGGTGCAGGTCCTATCCGTATCGGTCAGGGTGTTGAGTTTGACTACTCTACCGTACACGCGGTAACCACTATTAAAAATTCGGGCTATGAGGCTATCATCATAAACAACAACCCCGAAACCGTTTCTACCGACTACACGACCGCAGACAAGCTCTATTTCGAGCCGCTCACTCCCGAGGATGTTATGAACATTATCGAGTTTGAAAAGCCTGAGGGCGTTATCGCTTCACTCGGCGGACAGACCGCTATAAACCTTGCCGAGCCTCTAAGAGACCGCGGTGTTAAGATAATCGGTACCGACTGTGACGCTATTGAGCGCGCAGAAAACCGCGACAGCTTTGAGAAGATACTGACCGAGCTTAATATACCTCAGCCTAAGGGTAAGGCGGTAACCAGTATTGAGGCGGGTGTAGAAGCCGCCGCTTCCATCGGTTATCCTGTCCTTGTACGTCCCTCCTTCGTGCTTGGCGGACGTGCTATGCAGATAGTTGCAAATGAGGAACAGCTCCGCCACTATCTCAAGACCGCGGTTGAAATTGACGAGGACAAGCCCGTTCTTGTTGATAAATACATTCAGGGTAAAGAGGTAGAGGTTGATGCTATCTGCGACGGCAAGGATGTTTTCGTCCCAGGTATTATGGAGCTTGTTGAACGTACAGGTATCCACTCGGGCGACTCTATCAGCGTATATCCCACCTTCTCCATCTCGGACAAGGTCAAGGGCACCATTTTACAGTATGCAAAGAAGCTCGGTATCGGAATCGGCATCGTAGGTCTTTACAATATTCAGTTCATAGTTGACGAGAAGGATGATGTCTATATCATTGAGGTAAATCCCCGTTCTTCACGTACCGTTCCCTTCCTCTCAAAGTCTACAGGCTACAGCCTTGCAGATATTGCGACCGAGGTAATCCTCGGCAAGAGCCTTAAGGAGCTTGGAATATTCGACCTGTATCCGCAGGAGAAAAACCGTTGGTACGTAAAGGTCCCGGTATTCTCCTTCAATAAGCTTCGCGGACTTGATGCATACCTCTCTCCTGAGATGAAGTCGACAGGAGAAGCTATCGGCTATGACGACAAGCTTAACCGTGCGCTTTACAAAGCTTTACAGGCAAGCGGTATGAAGGTGCAGAACTATGGCACCGTACTTGCTACTATCGCTGACAAGGACAAGGAGGAGGCCCTTCCCCTTATCCAACGCTTCTACAACCTTGGCTTTAACATTCAGGCTACAAGCGGTACCGCTAAGTTCTTAAAGGAAAACGGCATCCGCACACACGTGCTCAAGAAGCTGAACGAGGGCAGCGAGGAGATCGCTGACGCTATCCGTCAGGGACATATCGCTTATGTTATCAACACAAGGGACATTGCTTCTCAGGGCAATATGAGCGACGGAGCGGAGATAAGAAAGCTCGCTACCGAGAACAATGTCAACATCTTCACTGCGCTTGATACTGTAAATGTACTTCTCGATGTTCTCGAGGAAACCACTCTTACAATCTCTACTATAGATGCGTGAGGTAATGAATGAAACAGTCGATTTTTACCGTTTTAACAAATAAGAATATTGCCGATTCAATCTATGAGATGACCCTTTCGGGAGATATTTCGGATATTAACGCAACAGGACAGTTCGTAAATATTAAGCTTGACGGCTTCTTTCTTCGCAGACCCATCTCTGTCTGCGAAGCCAATGACGGTGTACTTAGAATAATTTATAAGGTAGTAGGCCGCGGAACTGAGTATATGAGCACGCTCGAAAACGGCGCAAGGCTCGATATACTGACAGGACTCGGAAACGGCTATGAAACAAATAAATCAGGAGACCGTCCACTGCTTATCGGAGGCGGTGTCGGTGTACCTCCTATGTACGGACTGGCAAAAAAGCTCTGTGCACAGGGCAAGAGCGTATCTGTAGTTCTCGGCTTTAACTCCTCTAAGGATGTGTTCTATGAGGAGGAGTTCAAAGCACTTGGCTGTAAGGTATTTGTCGCTACTGCAGACGGCAGCTATGGCAAAAAAGGCTTTGTTACCGATTGTCTTTCTGATGTCGGAGAATACTCCTATTTTTACACCTGTGGTCCCGAGCCGATGTTAAAGGCTCTGTGTAAAGCAACTGCAACCTCGGGTCAGTTAAGCTTCGAAGAGCGAATGGGCTGCGGCTTCGGCGCCTGTATGGGCTGCTCCTGCAAGACTATCACAGGCTATAAAAGAATTTGTAAAGAAGGCCCTGTGCTCGATAAGGAGGAGATATTATGGGAAGCTTAAAAGTGAACCTCTGCGGAATTGAACTTGATAACCCCGTTATCCCCGCCAGCGGAACCTTTGGTTTCGGCTATGAATTTGCCGAGCTTTACGATATAAACTGCCTTGGAACTTTCTCATTCAAGGGTACAACTCGCGACCCGCGTTTTGGAAACCCTACCCCGAGAATTGCCGAATGCCCAGCCGGTATGATAAATGCCGTCGGTCTTCAGAACCCTGGTGTTGAAAAGGTCATCTCTGAAGAGCTGCCTCGGCTTAAAAAGTGTTTTAATAAGCCCGTTATGGCGAATATCAGCGGTTTCTCGATAGAGGACTATGCCTACACCTGTGAAAGGTTAGATAAAGAGGCTCAGGTCGGCTGGCTTGAGGTCAATGTAAGCTGTCCAAACGTGCACGGCGGCGGAATGAGCTTTGGCACATCGCCCTCTGCTGCGGCAGAGGTTACAAGAGCCGTTAAAGCGGTTACTACAAAGCCGGTAATTATAAAGCTCTCACCCAACGTTACCGATATTGTGTCGATAGCAAAGGCTTGTGAAGAAGCGGGTGCAGATGGTATCAGCCTTATAAACACCCTGCTCGGAATGCGTATAGACCTTAAAACAAAAAGACCTGTTATCGCTAATAAAATGGGCGGTTTTTCAGGTCCTGCTATCTTCCCCGTTGCAGTTCGTATGGTATATCAGGTGGCAAATGCCGTAAATATTCCCGTTGTAGGTATGGGCGGCGTATCAACTGCAGAGGATGTAGTTGAGATGATGCTTGCCGGAGCTACCGCGGTCGAGGTTGGTGCGGCGAACCTTATAGATCCCTATGCCTCAAAACAGATAATTGAAGATCTGCCGAAAGTTATGGATAAATATGGAATTGATAATCTAAGTGAAATAATAGGAGGAGCAAAATAATGGGTAAGGACGTAATTATTGCCTGCGATTTTTCGAGCAAGGAGGCTTGCCTCCAGTTTTTAGACAAGTTTACAGGCAGAAAGCCTTTTGTTAAGATAGGAATGGAGCTTTTCTACGCAGAGGGTCCCGAGATCGTAAAAGAGATAAAGAAAAGAGGTCACAAGATATTCTTAGACCTTAAACTCCACGATATTCCAAACACCGTTAAAAAGTCAATGTCGGTACTGTCTAAACTTGATGTTGATATGACCAACCTTCACGCGGGCGGAACTGTACGTATGATGGAAGCCGCTATTGAGGGACTGACAAGAGAAGATGGCACCCGTCCGATACTTATCGCAGTTACACAACTCACCTCTACCGACCAGGAGAGTATGGAGAAGGACCTCCTGATACACGAGCCTATCGACAAGGTGGTTATGCACTATGCTGCTAACGCTAAAAACGCAGGACTTGACGGCGTTGTCTGCTCTCCCCTTGAGGCAGGCAAGGTTCACGACACCTGCGGAAAAGACTTTGTGACCGTTACCCCCGGTGTCCGCTTCGCTGACGGAGATATCGGCGACCAGAAGCGCGTTATGACCCCAGCCGAGGCAAAGAAAATAGGCTCTGACTACATCGTTGTCGGCAGACCGATCACCGCCGCGGAGGATCCCGTCGCGGCGTATGAGAGATGCGTAGCAGAATTTATAGGATAACGGGACGTCGAGGGCGCCGTCCCCTACAGTATCAATATACTTTGACGAAGGAGAAAGTTAAATGGAAGGTTATAAGAGAGAATTTATTAAGTTTTTAGAGGGAGCGGGAGTGCTCAAGTTCGGTGATTTTACCGCCAAGAGCGGCAGAAAAATACCCTATTTTATCAACGCGGGCGATATTAAAACAGGCGACCAGATCTCTAAGCTCGGTGAGTTTTATGCAAAGGCATATTTTGAGAAGATCGGAAATCGCAAGACCGTTCTTTACGGACCTGCCTACAAGGGTATTCCGATAGCGGTATCGGTTGCTTGCGCTCTTTCTAAAGAGGGTCTTGATGTTCCCTTCTTCTTTAACCGTAAGGAAGAAAAGGACCACGGTGAGGGCGGTGTTTTCGTTGGCTACAAGCCCCAAAGCGGTCAGGAGATTGTTATTGTTGAGGACGTTATCACAGCAGGTACCGCGATCCGTGAGAGTATGTCTATCCTCTCAAGTCTTGAAGGCACAAAAGTAGCCGCCGTTTTCGTAATGGTTGACAGAAAAGAAAAGGGCAAGACCGAAAAGAGTGCTATGGCAGAGGTTGGTGAGGAGTTCGGTTTCCCCGTATACTCTGTAGTTGACGTTTATGATATCATCGAGTATCTCAGTGAAGATGAGAAAAACAGAGAAAATGTTGACCGAATCAAGGCTTACCTTGAAATAAACGGAGCAAAGGAATAATAATATGAGAAGTTTAATTGATATTCTCGACCTTTCGACAAATGAAATAGATGAGCTTATCGCGACAGCCAACAACATTATCGCTGACCCTGAGAAATACGCTCACAAATGCGACGGAAAAAAGCTTGCTACCCTTTTCTTCGAACCCTCGACCAGAACCCGTCTTTCCTTTGAGGCGGCAATGTACGAGCTTGGCGGAAATGTGCTCGGCTTTTCTGAGGCGCAATCTTCTTCATCCGCAAAGGGTGAAAGCGTTGCCGATACAGTAAAGGTTGTCGGCTACTATGCTGACATTATCGCTATGCGCCATCCGAAGGAGGGTGCTCCGCTCGTTGCATCAATGAACGCTGGTATCCCCGTCATAAATGCGGGCGACGGCGGTCACAACCACCCGACCCAGACACTGACCGACCTTCTTACCATAAGCCGCGAAAAGGGCCGCTTCGACGGACTTACCGTAGGCTTCTGCGGTGACTTAAAATTCGGCAGAACTGTACACTCACTTATCGGCGCTTTGTCTAGATATGAAAATGTCCGCTTTGTACTTATCTCTCCCGCCGAGCTTACCGTACCCGAATATCTTAAAAAAGAGATACTTGAATCCAAGAATATCGAATTTATCGAAACTACTGACCTTGAAAAGTATATGCCGGAGCTTGATATACTCTATATGACGCGCGTTCAGAGAGAGCGTTTCTTTAACGAGCAGGACTATATCCGACTTAAGGACAGCTATATACTGAACACAGAAAAGCTTGAAAACGCGAAACCCGACCTGTGCATTCTGCATCCCCTGCCACGTGTCAATGAGATAGCAGTAGCAGTCGATAATGACCCGAGAGCAAAATATTTTGAGCAGGCTAAAAACGGAAAATACATTAGAATGGCTCTCATTCTGAAGCTTTTGGAGGTAGAGTAAATGCTGATAAGTCCTATAGAAAACGGAATCGTGCTTGACC
This sequence comes from Acutalibacteraceae bacterium, assembly GCA_045591645.1. Lineage (GTDB taxonomy): Bacteria > Bacillota > Clostridia > Oscillospirales > Acutalibacteraceae > SFWF01. The sequence continues at coordinate 70,873 of JAZNTG010000001.1, forward strand.
ACATCAAAGCCGGAAAAGGAATGGATCTCTACAAGGCTCTCAATCTGGACTCTCTTTCCTGTATGGTGGCGCTTATAACCAACGCAGACAGCGTAAAAATGGGGAAAAAGGATATTATCAAGATCAATGAGGAGATCGACCTTGACCTTGATATCGTAGGCTACATTGATCCTAACGTTACCGTAAATATCATCAAGGACGGTAAAAACACTAAGCGCGAAAAGATACAGCCACCGGAAAAGATACAAAATCTTATCCGCTGTAAAAATCCGCGCTGCATCTCAACCGTCGAGCAAGAATTACCTCAGGTATTCAAGCTGACCGATCGCGAGAATATGGTATACCGCTGTATCTACTGCGAATCAAAGGCCAAGTAAATACAAGCTATCCCGTCACCTCGCAGATCAAAAGAAAAAATTTAAAAAAGCTATCTTGCAGATAATCATCACAGTTCCTGCAAGATAGCTTTTGTTTTTGCCTTTTTACATCTTATTGAGACAGTCGCCTTTAATCCCGTCAGACTATGCTTTAATAGCCTTCGGGAAAATCAAAGGTACCATCATTAGAGGAGTTGTTACCTTCATCACTCAGGAATGCTGAATAAGAAGATGTTGATTCGTAGCTTAAAAGCTTAACATTGTACTTAGCTTCTGCTCCGCCTTCACTTACAACCGTAAGCTGTACAGTATCTCCTGGCTTTAAAGCTTCAATTATATCAAGGACAACACCGTCATTAACTATTTTATTGCCATTAATTTCAGTAATAATGTCTTTAGCTTTTAAAACTCCGTAAAGCTCGCTGCTTTCATCAACAGACGCTACGAGCAGACCCGACGCTGCAAGTCCGTCCACCTCAGCATCAGCGCTGTTTGCAAAGTAGTACGAAATTCCAATACGGGCTCTGTCGGGGACCTTCTTATCGGCTATAAGTGCATCGGCAATATATTTGACAGTAGCAGAAGGCACGGCATAAGCCGACTCCTCATATCCTGTAGCTACTACCTTGGTCGACAGCATACCTATAACCTGACCGTACTCGTTTACAAGCGCTCCTCCGAAGGTGCCTGGATTTACTCCAACCGTTGTTTGTATCATTTTTGATGAATAGCTTGTAGCAGTATTCGTTACACGTGTGGATGCAACAGAGATAATACCCTCCGACAGCACTGCAGCTTCATTATATCCATTTGAAAAACCTATGGAAAAGGCAGTCTCACCTGTGACAGTCTGCTCGGAATTACCGAAGGTAACAGGTGTAAGCTCAACCTGATCGTTTATCTTGATCACAGAAATATCACTTCTGCTATCCCCTGCGACAAAGGTAGCTGAATATTCTTTTCCGTCGTTTGTGCATACTTTAAATTTTGCGGCAGAGATCGTTTTGTAGATAGAATCGGTCGTAATGATATAACCGTCAGCAGAATACACAAGCCCCGTAGCATTGTATACACTACCGTCATCGTTATAAACATAAAGCCCTACAACGCTTGGACACACAGAGGTATACACCGCAGCGGCATTGCCGTCATCGGCACCTACAGGCTTATTCTGCAAGCTCTGATCAGCGGTACTATTTTTACCTAAGAAATAAGCTCCGACCGAGCAGCAACTGAGTAATATTGCAACAACAAGTATGAGGCAAAAGACACGAAGGCCCTTGCGTTCAGCTTCAGGAGCTGTGTTTTTAACTGTAGGAACATTGATCCTCTGAGCAATAAAAACCTTATCATCATTAATAAAATCATCCACTTCGGACTCTGTCTCTCGGTTTGGCAGAGAAGTCTGTTCTATGGTATTTTCCTCTGCTACGCTTTGCTCTTGGGAGCTACCGAGTATATTATCCTTCTCAAAATTATTATCCATTAGCTTTTACTCCAATTTAAGGTTATTTGTTTCTTACTTTGTTCACAGGTACCGACACCTTAAACTCAGTAAATTTATCTTTTTCGCTCGACACCGAAATATCTCCGTCATGAAGATCTACTATAGTCTTTGTAATATAAAGACCGAGTCCTAAGCTGTCCTTGTTTCCTGATCTTGATTTATCGGTTTTATAAAACCTTTCAAAGACGTGCGGTATGTCCGCTGGAGGTATTCCAACACCGTCATTTCTGATAGAAAATTCAAGCTTATCGCCTATTCTGTGTGAAGCAAACTTTATATATCCGCTGTCTGCAGAGTACTTAACCGCATTATCGACCAAATTATAGACTACCTGATAGATAAGATCCTTGTCTGCATTAATAAATGTGTGCGAAAGCTCTTCGAGACCTTCCACCGAGAGATTTTTCTCGGTAATTCTTTGCTCCATAGAAACAACAACCGACAGTATCAGCTCAGCTAGATCAAATTCGCTGGGATTTACGGTGTGCTCATCAGATTCAAGCCTAGCTATACTGAGCATTGACTGAACAAGACGCGAAAGCCGTTTCACCTCGTCCGATACGATCTTAAGGTAATAATTGTGTTTGCTTTCATCAATAGTGCCGTCTATTATACCGTCGATAAATCCGCTTATAGTTGTCATAGGCGTTTTAAGCTCATGCGAAACATTTGATATAAAGTTTCTTCTGCCCATTTCAGTTTTAGATAGTGAGGCAGACATTTTATTAAACAATACCGACAGCTCACCGATCTCATCATCGCTCATAACGGGAATTCTGTTTGAGAAATCACCTTTTGCAATCGATCTGGCAGCAACTGACATATATTTGAGAGGCTTTGTTAATCTGTATGTGAGGATGTATTCGGCAAAGAACATAAGAAGGAGCGGAATGATTGCAGAAATAGCATATATATGCAGCATCACTTTCAGCATTTCAGTTACCGTCACGGTAGTTGCTGCGGAAAAAATATATACTGCTTCACCGCCGCGAATAAGCCTTCTTGACGATACATATTTAAAGTCGTCATATCTGCCCTTCATTGTATTCAACCCAAATTGGACATCATCGCCTATCTCTGAAAGATAAGCCTTATCAAGAGGGATAGCAGAATGCTCACAAGCACCTGCCTTCGAGAATTCAATGCACGAACAAAGAAAAATATCGCCCTTGTCATCACTTACGAAAATATCAAGTTCATTAATATCGGCGACAGTTTCAATATTTGTGAGAATTTCGTCATCGGCTGCATCACTTAATACAAGCTTCGATACGGCATCGACTGCTTTTGTAAGCTGGTCATTACGGGTGTCTGAAATATAGCCGTTAACAGCAAAAGACATTATTACAAAAAGCAGTGTCAGTGTTACGAACAGTATACAGGCGGTCGTTACAAAAAAGCTTTTAAATATCTTTAATCTCATATATTATGCGGTCATTTCACTTCGAATTTATAACCTACTCCCCAAACGGTTTTAAGCGACCACTGATCCGATACGTTTTCAAGCTTTTCACGAAGTCTTTTAACATGAACATCTACCGTTCTTGAGTCGCCGTAATAGTCAAACCCCCAGACCTCATCCAAAAGCTGATCTCTTGTGTAGACGCGGTTAGGGTTGCTTGCAAGATGAAAAATAAGCTCTAGCTCTTTTGGAGGTGTATCTATTGTTTTTCCGTCAACAATCAACTCATAATTCGTTAAATTAATACTCAATCTATCAAACTTAACTTCTTTTAAGGCTGAGGCTTCATTAGACGACGATCTTCTGAGAACCGCCTTCACGCGAGCTATCACCTCTTTGGTGTCAAAGGGCTTTGAAATATAATCATCCGCACCAAGCTCAAGGCCCAGTATCTTATCAAATGTTTCACTTTTTGCGGTAAGCATAATTATGGGAACGTTTGAAGTTTTTCTTATCTCACGGCAGACCTGCCAACCGTCAAGACTCGGAAGCATTATATCAAGAAGGATCATATCGGGAGCCTCGGTCTCACACATAGATACTGCCGATAATCCGTCATTACAGGTAACTACGGTATAACCCTCTTTAACTAAATACAATCTTAAAAGCTCGCAAATATTAATATCATCATCAACCACTAGTATTTTTTCTGACGGCATAATATCACCTCATATTCAATATACATATAAAATAACATAATTCTATTAAGAGAGTATGAATAAATATAACTTTTTTAAAGAAAAAGGGCGCGGTATTCTGAGCAATACCGCGCTCCAAATGATTATACGGTTAAAGTGATACTAAGTATTTTTAGTATTTTTTTATTACTCAGCAGCCTGCTCTTCCTTCATCTTGGCAAAGCACTCGCTGCAGTATACCGGACGATCATCGCGAGGAATAAAGGGTACCTTAGCAACGCCACCGCAGGCGTTACATACTGCTTCGTGCAGTTCTCTGGGTGCACGGTCTGCTCTCTTGCGCTTATCACGGCAAGGCTTGCACCTCTGGGGCTCGTTTACAAATCCCTTGGACTCATAGAACTCTTGCTCTCTTGCAGTGAATACGAATTCTTCTCCGCAGTCCTTGCAAACAATTGTCTTGTCTTCAAACATATTTTTGTACCTCTCTCGATTTTTGGTTTTTGCCCCGGACGGAGTCACACCGTCATCTTTTTAATCAACGCTCTACTAATTAAGCTACATGGGCATACTGATTTTTTCGGGCTATTTTAAAGAATCCAGTTTCTTACGTACCCTGAGCAGAGCATTATCAACACTCTTACGGGTAAGCGACAGTTCCTGAGCGGTATCCTCATAGCTTCCTGTAGAGAGATAACTTTTCAGAACCAAAAGCTCAAGACGTGACAAGCGGTTAGCTATTTCTTCCGAAACCTTCGCATGTGCCTCTCTTTCGAGCAGCACAGCTTCAGGATCTTCTGACGCAACTAACACCTCATCATTTAAAGGAACGATGAGGTTGGCGGGTACCCTTTTCTTAGCAATATTTTTCTTTAACGCAGTCAGCACACCTCTTTCAACACACACTGAAGAAAATGTCGCGAACGAGGATGACTGAAAATCAAAAAACTGTATTGCATAATAAAAGGAAATGCTGGCTTCCTGTGCAAGATCATCACTATCAGTATTGCCTGAATACTTACCAACAATTCGCCTGATCATAGAAGAATAACGCTCAGATAAAGCTCTAAATGCTTCGTTATCATTCTCGCGAACCTTGTAGATAAGCTCCGAATCAGACAAATTATTATATGTTTCTACAAAATTTTTACACATAACAACCTCTGAATAGTAATAATCGCCCATACATCTAAAATAATATTCGAAATTTATTGATTTGTCAAGGAAATTCGCACATTTCACATAAAAATAGACAAACAGCAATATATTTTGTGAGTATTTTTGTTGATTTTGCCTATTAATTGAGCTTTGTAGCCCAATTTCTGAGCACAAATAGAGAAATTACATTAGGTATTACCATCATACTGTTGGAAAGATCTGCTAAGCTCCACATAAGCTCACTTTTAAAGCTGGCTCCGAAGCAGATAAAAATAAGTGACAATATATAATACAAAACAGTAAATTTCTTACCGAACAAATACTGAAAATTGATCTTGCCGAACAAATTCCAACCGAGAATCGAAGCAAAGCCAAAAAAGAATAGGGCTGCTGAAGTAAATATCTTTCCTGTCCAATCTCCGAAAATTGATGAAACTGCCGCTTGCATCATATTGCTTTCATTTATTCCGTCAATGAGATAGTAACCGTTGTCATTAAAAAACACAGAAATCATTACAACTGCCGTAAGCGTTAATATAACAAACGTATCAACAAAAACGCCGATCATTGCAACAACAGCTTGATCGTGAGGCTTTGAGACGCGTGCAAGAGCGTGAGCGTAGGGTGTTGACCCCATTCCCGCCTCATTAGAAAAAAGCCCTCTTTTTACTCCCTGACTTACAGCAAGCTTAAAGCTATATCCTGCTCCACCACCGAGTATGGCAGAGGGCGCAAATGCACTCCTGAATATCAAAGCAAACGTATCAGGAATATACTTTATGCGAATAATCATAATTATCACACAAACAAGAATAAATATACCCGCCATTATCGGTACAATTTTTTCTGCTACCGACATAATCCTGTCGGCTCCCCCCAAAAATACCACCGTGCAAAGCGCAAACAGCAATCCTCCTATAGCAGAGGAAGGTATGTTAAGAGCACTGTTAATAGTTTGTGCAACTGCGTTTGATTGCACTGCTGAACCGATAAACCCCAAAGAAAACAATGCGGCAAATGCAAAAGCTTTGGAGATTATTGTACCCGCTTTCCCTTTAAATGCTTTTATTATATAGTATACCGTTCCGCCGACCGATTCTCCACTATCAGCTGTCATACGAGTCTTTTGTGCTGCTAACGCTTCGACATAGACAGTAGCCATTCCAAAGAAGGCTGTGATCCACATCCAGAAAATTGAGCCAGGTCCGCCAATAATGATCGCACTCGAAGCGCCTATTATGTTGCCTACACCGATCTGCGCTGCAACGGCAGTCGCAAGTGCAGTGAAGGAGCTGCTTTTGCTCTGTCTCTCTACTTTTAAAAATCCACCAAAACTGTTTTTTACCCCCTCTTTAAAGCAACGCAGCTGAACAAAGCCTGTTTTCAGTGTAAAATATATGCCACAGCCTAAAAGAAGAATTACGGTTATGCAGTCGGTAAAATAGGTATTAATTTTATTTATTATTCCAAGCACAATTTCTTGAATATTCATATTAAAGAATTACTCAATCAGGAGCCGTAATATGACAAACAGCAATATATTAATTACAATACTTTTAGTTAACTAAATCAAAAAGCCGCCGACTCAACAAATGTTGAACCGACAGCTTATTGATTTTCTGTACCGTACTGTCACCGCGACAGCTAAATCAAGGATAAAATTAAGACTTTGTAAATCTCTCTCTTATTACTTGTTCTCGAATTCATACAGTATATTATATCCTTTTTCAAAGCCTAATTCCCTATTGCTAAGCATTGCAAAGTCGTCCATAGTGTTTTTGAGATAGAAAGCAACATAATATTTCCCGCTTGCTGTGGGTGCTGCAAGTTTTCCTTGAACAGAGTGTTCTAATACCTCCGTAGAGGAAGGCTCAAAGGGATCGCGGCTGTACCATTTATTCGGCTCGCCTGCGACAGTTTCTGAAATAACATTATAGTTCTCATCCAAGATTGCAAAACCGCTCTCTAAATTAAACGCAGCAGAAAATCCATAATTTTTGAGATTCATATCTACGATTATTTCTTTCGAATCACACCTAACATCTGCATTAATTGCTACTAGCTTATATCCTAAATGATCACGTATAAACTCATAGGAATTACGAATAACAGTGTTGCCCTCATCGTCTAAAAACCACGCAGGATCATACACAATATGATTTTCCTCTAGAATATCTTTGGTAATTATTTCCTCATGCCAAAGATCCATTACTGCAGGGCCGTCAGTTGCGCGGCTTACCTCATAATATCCGTTCCAAAAGCCCATAGTTGTCATACAGTGATGGGCACATTCCAAAATTATCTCTAGACCTGTAGGTATTCTGGGTGTGGGATATGACTGTTTACCGATAAGATTGCTGTTTGGAAAAAGCTCACCGTCGTTTGGCGCATATGCCGCCTGTAGCGTTACGTATTCCCACCAATCAATCTTGCTTCTTTCAGGATTTCCCTTTTGATATCCTCCTGAGTTCCAGCCTGCTTTGGTCTGTTCGCCAAACATAGCTTTATTCACAAAAGAAATACGGTCAATATATTCATAGTCGGGATAGGCTTTTGCGAGTTCATATTTATGCTGCGGTGAGCGGATAAGATAATAAATATTATTGGGCACTACTAGCTTTTCAATAACCGCTCTCATTATTGTATTTCTATCAACCGGAGGGTATTGTGCACCGTCAGACATATCTCCGCTGAAGCCGATAAATCCGCCCATAATGGATGATACGGTATCCTTATACTCAGACACTAATACAGCTAACTGATCAATATGCGAAAGCATAATATCCTGAGACGCACAAACCGAAGCAACATTTGCCTTAGCCTCCTCGGAGACCCCCCACGGAGTATAATACTCAACATTATAAACAAAATTAATATTTTGTTTGAGCTTCTTTACTTGTAATATTTCCGATGTAGCTTTAAATACATTTACAGCTTCTTCTGGAAGCTTATCCATTTCATGGTATTTTGACAAATTATAGCCAATATTAATAACCTTACTGGTTTCATTAAGATTGAAAACATACATCGACAGGATACTGAAGACCTTCTGCTTAATTTCCGAATAAGAGCCGCTTTCAGCAATATCTCCAACTTTTAATATGCATCCTGATCTAAAGCCTCGTTCCGGATTGTAAGATAATTGCAGCACGCCCTCAGAAGTCATCGGTAAATAGGTTACCTCGGCATCAAACGGCTCACATAGGCTTGCAGTACTGCTTTCGGTACTATCCTTTGAGCAACCCACAAAGCACATTCCAGCTAACAACAAGACCGACGTTAAAAACGCAGTTAATTTTAAACTAACTCTCATCTATACTGCCCCTTTAATTGTATTAGATTTATTATATTACAATATTAAAGATAAGTAAATGCAAATAATCGTCAAAATCTATAAATTTTGACTTAGCAGAGAAGCACCCGCTTGATCGCAGATGCTTCATAAATGAAATATTATTTAATTTCTATTTCCTTAAGGATATTAAATCCGTCGCCTTCAAAGGGTATATCACTGTTGCTTAGTGCAGCGTAATCATTCATAGAATTCTTTAGATAGAATGCTATGTAAAATTTACCGCCTGTTTCGGGCAGAGTAAGCTCAGCAGAAACAGAATGATCAAGCACCTCTGTAGAGGTATAGTCGTCAGGATCGTGGCTGTGCCAGGTCACTGGATCACCTGCATCAACAGTTGATACTACCTCGTACTTGTCATTAAGTATCGCAAAACCGCTTGTCATATAGAATGCAGCAGCAAAACCGTAATTCTTAAAATTAAGCTTAACATTGACTTTTTCCTTTATGCCTACATTACCCGAGATCTCTGCATTTCCAGCGACTAATCTGTAGCCAAGATGATCTCTGATAAACTCATACGGATTACGATTAACCTCATTTCCTTCATCATCAACAAACCAATTAGGATCATAAATGATACCCAAATCGTCAAGCATCTCCGAGGTAACCACTTCGTTATCTATCCAACGTTGAATTACGTTATCTTTGCCCCAATTTTCATAAAGTGTATGCCACTGACTGAAGGTTGTGTAACGATGATGAGCGAGCTCTGTAATAACTTCAATTCCTTTAGGACACCTTTCAGGAGTTGCTCCAACCAAGACAGAGTTTACAAGCATTTCTCCCGATTGAGGTGTGTACGCAGCGGTTTCACTTACGTATGTCCATGCTCTTTTACCTACTTGAAAACCGCCTGAATTCCAGCCGCTACGAGTTTGCTCGCCGAAAATAGCGTCATTGTTAAATCCGATATAGTGCGCATATTCATAATCCTGATCTTCAGCAAGCAGATCAAGCTTATAGTCTGGTAGTCTAACCGAATAATACAGATCGTTCGGAACACATATCTTCTCAACTACCGCCTTTATTATTGTATTGTAGTTTACGGAAGGATACTGATAATTGTATGCCATTTCTCCAGCAAAACCAATAAAGCCACTGGACATTTTATGGATAACTTCCTTATTCTTAGATATAAAGGGTGCGAGCTGATCGATGTGCTTAAGCATCCATTCCTCTGTTGCACAAGCATCGGCTAGTATCTGCTTATTCTCATCAGATAAATTGAAATTCAAAAGATGCAGATGGTATCCGATTCGGAACAGGACCTTTACCTTATAAATTCTGCAAAGCTCAAAAGCATAATCAAGAATATCTAATACTTCCTGAGGGATATCCTGATCATTAAAGCCTTCAAGTATTATGTAAAATATTATGAGCTTGCTCTTATATTCCATCTTTCCGGGTAAATACATCTGGAAAAGATCGCGCACTTTTTTCTTATTTGTCTCCATACCGTCATCTATGGCCATAGTGCGCCAATCATCTTCTGTTCCGTCTATGCTCTGTTTAAAACGGAGAAGCATCTCACTTCTGTATCCGCGATCAGGATTTTCATATGTCCAATAATCATTATCAGCAGTCATAGGTGTAAATGTTAGGTTTTCGTTGACGGGTACTGTAGAATAAGAGGAAGCCGTACCTGTATCCTTGGAACAGCCAGCTACACCAAGTGTAAAAACAGTTACTAAAACCAATATAAGAGATGTTAAGCGAATCATTAATTTCATAGTATTCTCCTTCTATTTGAAATTTTAAACTCGAAAAAATTTTCTCGCCATTACTAAGGGACTTAAAATATTCCATTGCTTTTCAGATGAATACAATGACATATATTTTGGAAAGTTAACCTTAATTATAATTATAATTAATTCTCAAATTTTGTAAATACACAATCTGTTCACAAATTATAATTTATATTATATGCGCAAGTCATTTATCATAAAAGAGCCTTGTATTTTGAGCATCAAAAAATGCATATTTTAACAAGATTTTCGCACCAACCTGCACAAAATGGTTGACATCTTCTATTCAATTGTGCTATAATCCAATCATTGCTAATCAGATTAAGGGGGAATACTTATGCTAGCTAATTTCATACCGCCGATAACGGATAAGCCTATTCAAATCCAGCATCTGGTTACATTATATCGCAAGCAAATTACGTCAACACATACTACTGAAGCCAATGAGTTAGTTAATAATTATTGGAGCTTTATTTTTGTTGAGAGCGGCACAGCTCTTATCACCGTCGGCGAAAAAAGCTACGTAACCGAGAGCGGAAATATTATATTTATAGCTCCAAATCAGTTTCACATTGTAAGATCAGCAGATGCCTCGTCTGTATCATATATATACGCATCATTTGTTTTTAAATCGGCAAATACCGAAAATTTTAAAAATCTTCCTATTCGGTGCAATGCAAGCGATTACAACTACCTTCTTGTAGCTCTTGATAATGCTACTGCTGCACTAAGTATGCTTGTTGACACCGTGTCGAATCAATTTCCGCATCTTAAGGATATTTATCAAAATAGGTGCAACGAATATTTACAAATAGCATACAACAGCATTGAGCTTTTTTTACTTATAATTTCCGGTAATAAACCTTCCGATACGCCGGCTAAAGACACTCATAAGCAGACCCGCCACGCTAACATTACCGCTGGTGTAGAAGCATATCTTGCTGAACACATCAGAGATAGCATTTCTCTTCAGGAAACTGCGCAGCATTTTGGATACAGTGTTTCTAATATACAAAAGATATTTAAAGCCGTCACAGGTCAAAGTATAATCGTATATTTTAACAAGCTGAAGCTTGATGAGGCAAAGATACTTATCGCCGAAAACAATATGACATTTTCACAGATCGCAAGCTATCTCGGTTATTCTAACCCCAACTACTTTTCCAGAATATTTAAGGCAACGGTAGGAATGACACCTACAGAATATGCTAATCTTAATCAGAAGGAGAATTCTGATATTAATGTTAAAGCTTTAAAAACAAAGAGTAAACCCCTCTCCCGTGCACCCAGACGTGCTTCTAAAAAAAATACATAGCATTATTAAAACCGATACTTTTAAGTATCGGTTTTAATATATTATTCTTCAATTGAGTATGTATTGTTTTTGTAATCCACGACAACGCTGACTCCGTTAGAATAAGTTGCTTTTTGAACCATATAATCATCAGATAAAAATTCATGCTTAACCATTTCGGCAAAGGCAACCTTTTCATGAAATTTTGATATAACATCAATTCTTTCTATTTCCTTTACGTCAGCATCAATAGACAAATATCCTGCGCCGCCGTTGAGCAATGCATCAAGATAACGGAATTCAATTATGGTGTCATCTTTTTCGTAATTCTTCTTCATTGTCCACGGAACCATAAATGCATCATGGTAAACGAGATTAAATAACGGAACGCTAACACCAAACTCACCGCAGAAACGCTCGCCATTTGCATAAGCCCCAGTATTATAGGTATGATGGCAGAGCGTCATATAAGGCAAATATTGATCTACACCCGCCTCACTACTAATTATAATTCCTCTTGCGGCAAGAAGCGCCATACAATTCTTTCTGAATTGTATACACTCTCTCTTGGTCATCATATGCATAGGGTTAAGGCACTCGTCTAATCGTGTGCAAGCAAATACATCCAGATAAACACCGTCTGGTTTAAAGTCCATCTCCTCAAGCATATCATAGTTGCGCTCGACATAATATTCAGCCAAAGATTCGCATAAGAAATTCTGGTCTCCTCCGTTCCACACACAATGAGCAGGAATATTACCGTCAACATCGACTACAGAGTTCTTCGGATCGTAGGTCTCCGCATCGAGATAATAATCTCTATATTGATCGTGAAGCGCTAAAAGAATATTTCCCTTCTTACAAGAATCGTGCAGTTTTTTAAACTCCTCGATACCGCCTGCCTTCTCACAGGGCGGCAAAATATCAGGATGCTGCTGATCGTAACCATCACTGATCCAGCCATCAAGATGAAAATATGCTTTCTTTAAGCCTTTTTGGGTGAGCTGTTCTATCTGCCTGCGGCATTCTTCAAATGTTTTGAATTTATAGTTTTTTGAAGGATCAGTCTTTGAATAAATTTGAGCCTCAGGTTTAATATAGTAATAAATATAGCTATGAATGACAGGAGAGCCTACAAGCTCCCTGATTCTCGGATTTGCAAGTGCTTTCTGTTCCAGCGTATAGAAATTTCCTCTCTCAATAACATACTGTCTATAAGCCTTGCAAATACTTACATAGTCTGCATCCTCAAAAAACTCTGTACGTATAACTCTTTTGTAGCTGACCTTACCCATCGAAGGT
>JAZNTG010000002.1:0-16696 GCA_045591645.1 Acutalibacteraceae bacterium
GAATCTGACGCTTCCTCCTTTCCCTCGGGCGGACTTCGCTCTACCTTTGAGGCGCGCGGATACACAACATGGGATCCCACATCATTCGCTTTTATCAAAGACAATGTGCTCTGCATCCCCACCGCTTTTTGCTCATATTCGGGCGATTCGCTTGATAAAAAGACCCCCCTTCTCCGATCAATGGAAGCAATAAACAAGCAGGCTTTACGCGTGCTGGGGGTTTTCGGCAAGGACGACGTTACTGCTGTGAAGACCACCGTTGGTCCCGAGCAAGAATATTTCCTTATTGACCGTGAGGCCTACGAGCTTCGTGAGGACCTTATATATACAGGACGCACCCTTTTCGGTACAAAGCCGCCCAAAGGTCAGGAGCTTGATGACCACTATTTCGGTGTTATCAAGCCAAGGGTTCAGGCATTTATGACCGAGCTCAACGAGGAGCTCTGGAAGCTTGGCGTCTATGCAAAGACAGAGCATAACGAGGCAGCTCCCGCACAGCATGAGCTTGCCCCTATATACGCTACGACTAATATCGCCGTCGATCACAACCAGCTCACTATGGAGCGCATGAAGAAGATCGCCGGCCGTCACGGTATGGTCTGCCTGCTCCACGAAAAGCCTTTTGCAGGTGTTGCAGGAAGCGGTAAACACAACAACTGGTCTATCTCGACCAATACGGGTATAAACCTATTGAACCCTGGTGAGACCCCTCACGAGAATGCACAGTTTTTACTTTTCCTCTGCGCCGTAATTCAGGCTGTAGACGATTATCAGGATCTGCTTCGCATATCGGTCGCCTCAGCAGGTAACGACCACCGCCTCGGCTCTCATGAGGCGCCGCCCGCCGCCCTATCCATTTTCCTCGGCGAAGAGCTTATGGATATTCTTGAGGCTATCGAAAATGATACAGCCTACGGCGGCCGTGAAAAGACCCTTATGAAGGTCGGCGTTCACGTGCTTCCTAAGTTCCCGAAGGATACCACCGACCGCAACCGTACCTCTCCATTTGCCTTTACGGGCAACAAGTTTGAGTTTCGAATGCTCGGCGCCTCTGCCAGCGTTTCCGAGCCTAACGTTGTCCTGAATACTGCCGTTGCCGAATCGCTTCGTCAGTATGCTGACGCACTTGAAAATGCGGAAGATCTTGAGACCGCTCTGCACGACCTTATCCAAAAGGTCATCCGCGAGCACAAGCGCATCATCTTTAACGGCAACGCTTATGATGCTGCTTGGGAAAAGGAAGCGAACGAGCGCGGACTTCTCGCACTTCGTTCAACACCCGAGTGTCTGCCCTACCTCTTAAAGGAAAAGAATATAAAGCTTTTCGGCACCCACAAGGTATACTCCGAGACTGAGCTTCATTCCCGTTACGAGATACAGCTTGACAATTACTCAAAGGTAATCAATATTGAGGCTCTGACCATGATAGATATGGTCCATAGGGATATACTCCCCGCGACAAGTCGCTTTGTCAGAGAGCTTACCGATACTGTTCTTTCAAAAAAGGCTGTAAGTAAGACTCTCGACTGCAGTTATGAGCTGGCTACCGCCGAAGCCGCTTCATCGCTTATCGCTTGTGCCGCAAATGAGCTTTCATCTCTTGAAAAGGCAGTTGCCGATGCAAAGAATATAACCGATTCTTTCACACTCGCAGACCACTACCGAAACCGCGTCCTCGCTTCTATGGAGCAGCTCCGAGAGTATGTAGATAAACTCGAGACCATAACCGATACCGAATACTGGCCCTATCCCTCCTACGGTGATATGCTGTTTAGTATAAAATAAAAGGCAAAGGGCCCAGCGCCAAGGGCCGAGGGAAATATGCCTGCGGCGCAAAATAGTTGTTCAGTATTAAATAAATCCGTTGCCGTAAGGCAACACCATTCCCTATGCCTTGGGCCCTTTGCCCTCGGCACTAAAAAAGGAGGTGCCCCGTGGGCAAGATAATTTCTGTCGTTAATCAGAAGGGCGGAGTCGGAAAGACTACCTCTGCCGTAAATCTCGCCGCCGCTTTAGGTAAGCGCTCAAAAAAAATACTGCTTGTCGATGCTGATCCGCAGGGCAATACCACCTCTGCCTACGGCATCTCTAAGCAAAATCTGCCCGCGTCCTCATACGACCTGCTTATCGGTACTGCAAAGGCAAAGGACGCGATAATAAAAACTCAGTTTGAGGGTGTGGATATCATCCCCTGCAATATGGATCTTGCAGGTGCGGAGGTCGAGCTCATCGGCATAGACGACCGCGAGGCTCAGCTAAAAAGTGCGCTTTGCCTTGTAAAGGCAGACTACGACTACATATTTATCGACTGTCCGCCCTCGCTCGGACTTATTACTATCAATTCCCTCTGCGCTTCGGATACCGTATTTGTGCCTATACAGTGCGAATACTTTGCGCTTGAGGGGCTCAGTCAGCTTATGGCGACCGTCCGCAAGATAAAACGGCTCTACAACCCCGACCTTGAACTTGAGGGTGTACTGCTTACAATGTATGACGGCAGACTGAACCTGACCCAGCAGGTAGTTGCAGAGGTTAAAAAGTTTTTTGACAAAAAGCTTTTTGCTACCGCGATACCGCGAGCCGTCAGACTTTCTGAAGCTCCGAGCTACGGTATGCCTATACAGTACTATGACCCACGCAGTAAGGGTGCTAAGGCATATGATGCTCTGGCAGATGAATTTATTAAAAGAAACGGAAGGTGAACCCTATGGCAGTAAAACCGCGCGGTCTCGGCCGCGGACTTGATTCGCTTTTAGATGAAAACGCGGGCGACTCCGCCGTTACCGAGGTCCTTCTCTCACAGATAGAGCCTAACCGCGATCAGCCCCGAAAGGATTTTGACGAGACTGCTCTTTCTGAGCTTGCCGACTCGATAAAAAAGCACGGACTTTTACAGCCGATACTTGTCCGTTCAAAGCCTACAGGCGGATATGAGATAATCGCGGGAGAACGCCGTTGGAGAGCCTGCCGTATGGCAGAGCTTCGCACTGTGCCTGTAGTTATCCGCGAGATGGACGAGCGCGAAGTGATGGAAGTAGCTCTTATCGAAAACCTTCAGCGCGAGGACTTAAACCCAATCGAAGAAGCGCTTGGCTACCGTTCGCTTATGATCTCCTTCTCACTCACTCAGGAGCAGGTCGCAGAGGCAATGGGAAAAAGCCGTTCAGCTGTCGCGAACATACTTCGCCTTTTAGAACTTACTCCCGAAGAGACCGAAAGCCTTAAAAAAGGAAAGCTTACAGCGGGAAGTGCGAGAGTTCTGCTCTCAGCTCAGAAAGGCAGTGAGCTTCGTGCCACCCTTTACCGTCTTGCGCTTGCGGGCGCATCGGTCCGCGACCTTGAATCCCTTGCAAAATCCTTAAAGGACAAGCCTAAAAAAGTTCGCGAGGACAAGCCCCATTTTTATAAAGAGGTTGAGCTTTCGCTCAAAAACGAGCTTGGCAGAAAGGTAAAAATAACTCCCACCGCCAAGGGCAAGGGTACTATAACACTTGAATTTTACAGCGATAAAGAACTCGCTGATATAGCTCATAAATTAGCCGAATAGGAGATAGTTAAAATGTTAGACATCAAAACCGTAAGACAGGACCCCGAAAGAGTAAAGCAGGCAGTCAGAAACCGTCAAGGCAATCTTGATCGCGAGGTTGATATGCTTTTAGAGATCGACCAAAAACGCCGCGAAATAATCTCGGCAGTTGAGATCTTAAAGGCTGAACAGAATTCTGTTTCAAAGCAGATCCCCCAGTTTAAAAAAGAGGGTAAGGACGTTGCCCCGATCTTTGCCGAGATGAAGGAAATTTCGGAAAAGATAAAAGCAGACGATGCCGAGCTTGCAACTCTTGAAGCCCGTCAGCGCGAGCTTCTGCTGATGATTCCGAATATTCCGTCCGACACCGTTCCCGTCGGTGCTGACGATTCATGCAATCCCGAAATAAGAAGAAACGGCACACCTAAGGAGTTTGACTTTGAGCCGAAGGCTCACTGGGATATCGGCGCAGACCTCGGCATTCTTGACCCCGAGACTGCCGCTAAGGTCACCGGCACACGCTTCCACTTTTATAAGGGTCTCGGCGCACGTCTTGAGCGCGCTATAATCTCCTACTTCCTCGATACCCATACCGAGTACGGCTATACAGAAATTTTGCCTCCCTTTATGGCTAACCGCGCGTCTATGACCGCGACAGGTCAGCTTCCGAAATTTGAGGAGGATGCTTTCAAGCTCTCTAATAACGAATACTTCCTCATCCCGACCGCAGAGGTTCCCGTAACCAATATGCACAGAGATGAGATCTTAGACGGAGCAGAGCTTCCGATAAAATACTGCGCTTATTCGGCTTGCTTCAGAGCCGAGGCAGGTAGCGCGGGCAGAGACACCCGCGGTCTTATCCGTCAGCATCAGTTCAACAAGGTCGAGCTTGTAAAGTTTGCTGACCCTGAGACTTCCTATGATGAGCTTGAGAAGCTGACAAATGATGCTGAAAGAGTTCTCGCAGGACTCGGCCTCCCCTACAGAGTCGTATGCCTCTGCTCGGGCGACCTCGGCTTCTCTTCTGCTAAGACCTATGACATCGAGGTCTGGATGCCCTCCTACGGCAGATATGTTGAAATATCCTCTTGCTCTAACTTTGAGGACTATCAGGCTCGTCGCGGCGGCATCCGCTTCAAAAAGACACCCAAGGACAAGGCTCAGTATGTTCACACCCTTAACGGCTCGGGCGTTGCAGTTGGCAGAACGGTTGCCGCAATCCTTGAAAACTATCAGAACGCAGACGGCACCGTTACCGTTCCCGAAGCACTCAGAAAGTATATGGGCTGCGACGTAATAAAATAAGCCTTTCTTAAATTTACTTTTTACGGCAAGCCGTTATGACTTGCCGTATTTTCAGGAGCATTAATGAATAAATTAACAAATCTAAACCCGAAAAAAGTGTTCGCCTTTTTCGAGGAGATTTCCCTCATTCCCCGCGGCTCGGGCAATATGGGAAAAATTGCGGATTTTTGTGTTGATTTTGCGAAAAGCCGCGGACTTCGCTATGTCCGCGACGATGCAGACAACGTAATAATTTATAAAAACGGAACGGTAGGCTTTGAAAACAGCAAGCCTGTGATTTTACAAGGACACCTTGATATCGTCTGTCAGAAAACGGCAGAGTGTGATATCGATTTTGAAAACGAGGGCCTTGATATCTATGCCGACGGCGACTATGTGAGAGCGCGCGGCACCACACTCGGCGCAGATAACGGTATTGCCGTTGCTATGATGCTCAGCATACTCGATTCCGACCATCTTTCCCACCCTCCGATAGAGGCAGTTTTCACAACCGATGAGGAGACCGGAATGATTGGCGCATCGGCACTCGATATGACAAAGCTTACTGCCAAGAAAATGATAAACCTCGACTCAGAAGAGGACGACACCGTCACCGTTTCGTGCGCGGGCGGTAGTGATTTTAAAATATCTGTACCGCTTAGCCGTAAAACTGTTTTCGGCACAGAGATCTTGCTAACCCTTCGTGGTCTTATGGGCGGCCATTCGGGAGTTGAGATAAACCGCGGCAGAACTAACGCCAATATGCTTGCGGGAAGCCTTTTAAACCACATTAAAGGCTTGTGTGATTTTGAGCTTATCGGCATTAACGGTGGCGACAAGGGCAACGCCATTCCGCTTCAAAGCGAAATATTCGTCTGCACAAATGAGCCCGACCGTTTAATTTCTGCGGCAAAAAGCTTTTTTTTATCAGTTTCGGAGAATATCCGCCGCCGCGAGCCCGATTTTTGTTTTGAGATAAAGTCGCAAGGCGAAAAAGACTGTTCGGTAATCCCATCCGATATAAAGGATAAACTTCTATGGGCTCTCGACACTCTGCCCGACGGAGTGCAAAAAACGAGCACAGAAATCGACGGTCTTGTAGAAACCTCCCTTAATCTGGGTATTCTAAAGACAGAGGATGATAGAATCCTCTTCCACCACACGCTTCGAAGCAACAAAAGCGAGTCACTTTTGGCATTGGAAAAAGAGCTTTCGGCTATCTGTCAAAATCTCGGTTTTGATTTTTCCGCTTCGGGTCACTATCCGCCCTGGGAATATAAGGAAGATTCTTCACTTCGCAATACTTTTTCAGAGGTTTATAAAAGACAGACGGGCGAAAAGCCAAAGGTTGAAGCCATTCACGCAGGACTTGAGTGCGCCGTATTTGCCTCATCTATTGACGGCATCGACTGTATCTCCATAGGCCCCGCGCTTTACGATGTTCACACTGTAAACGAGCGTCTTTTTATCCCCTCTGTTTCGAAAATATATAATATTCTCATTGAGATTTTAAAAAATTTAAACTAAAGGAGCAATTATGGAAAATAAAACAGAATTTAAACCCTATGTTCCTGCAGAAAGAGTGACCCCTGAGATCACCGTTACATCTATTATTATGGGTATACTTCTTGCAGTAATCTTCGGCGCAGCAAACGCATATCTCGGACTCAGGGTCGGTATGACAGTATCAGCGTCGATACCCGCTGCAGTTATTGCAATGGGTGTAATCCGTGTTCTTATGCGTAAAAACTCAATTCTCGAATCGAACATAGTGCAGACCATCGGCTCTGCGGGCGAATCTCTTGCCGCAGGCGCTATCTTCACACTGCCCGCACTCTTCCTTTGGGCGGCTGAAGGCAAAATGGACAAGCCCGACATTGTCGAGATAACCCTCATCGCCCTTATCGGCGGTCTGCTCGGCGTGTTCTTTATGGTACCTCTTCGTAACGCGCTTATCGTTAAAGAGCACGGCACTCTGCCCTATCCTGAGGGCACCGCTTGCGCAGAGGTTTTACTTGCCGGCGAAAAGGGCGGCGCTAACGCCTCTACCGTTTTTGCAGGTATGGGCTTTGCGGCACTGTTTAAGTTCATCATCGACGGACTAAAGGCTGTTTCAGGCGAGATAACCGTTGCTGTAAAGGGCTTTGCAGGCGCAATCGGCACCCAAATCTACCCCGCTGTAATGAGCGTAGGCTACATCTGCGGAGCTAGAATTTCGTCCTTTATGTTTGCGGGCGGCGTGCTTTCCTGGCTCGTTCTCATACCCGCTATCGTCCTCTTCGGCGGTGATACCGTCATCTTTGGTCAGGCGGTTTCGGATGTTTATGCAGAAGGCGGCGCAGCAGGTATCTGGAGCACCTATATCCGTTATATCGGCGCGGGAGCTCTTGCCGCAGGCGGAATCATCAGCCTTATTAAATCGCTTCCCCTCATTGTCAAGACCTTCGGCGGAGCAATGAGAAGCCTTAAAGGCGGCGGTGCTGTATCGGACGACCGCACAAGCAAGGACCTTAACATAGTTGTCGTGCTTGCCGCTATCGTTGTCCTCACCCTGCTCGTATGGCTCATTCCTGCTATCCCCGTGTCTTTGCTCGGCGCCGTTATCATCGTTATTTTCGGCTTCTTTTTTGCAACCGTATCCTCACGTATGGTAGGCTTAGTCGGAAGCAGTAACAACCCCGTTTCGGGAATGGCTATCGCGACTCTTCTCATCTCAACCCTCATTTTAAAGGTCACAGGCGCAACAGGTATTGCAGGAATGGCAAGCGCCATTGCCATCGGCTCGGTCATCTGCATAGTTTCCGCAATCGCAGGCGACACCTCTCAGGACCTTAAAACGGGATATATCCTTGGCTCAACCCCGAGAAAACAACAGATCGGTGAGATAGTCGGCGTTGTGTCTTCGGCTCTCGCTATCGGTGGAACTCTCTATCTTCTCGACCGCGCGTGGGGCTTCGGCGGCGAAGAGCTTGCCGCTCCTCAGGCAACCCTGATGAAGCTTATTACCGAGGGCGTTATGGAAGGAAATCTCCCTTGGGAGCTCGTATTTGTGGGCGTATTTATCGCAGTTGTTATCGAGATAATCGGAATTCCTGTTCTCCCCTTCGCTATCGGAATCTATCTCCCCGTACAGCTTAACGCCTGCATTATGGTCGGCGGACTTGTACGCCTTGCGCTTGATAAAATGAAGAAGCCCGAAGCCGAGAAGACTGCCATCGTAAACGACGGTGTTCTCTTCTGCTCAGGTATGATCGCAGGCGAGGGACTTGTCGGTATACTGCTTGCCCTCTTCGCGGTATTCGGAATCGACAAGGCGATTGATCTTTCGGCAATGCTCGGCATTCCGAAGACCGTTTCCGAGATCGGCGGCATCGTCCTCTTTGCAGTTATCGTTCTTACCGTTCTTAAGTTCTCACTCTGGAAGAAAAGAGAAAAGATAAATGAAGCGGAATAAAAGTGAAAATTATCTTGAAAAGATCCCCGCAAGACGCGAGGATATCAGCTGGGGTGCCGACGACAAGGGTATAGTCACCTTGGAAATAGAGAATAAAGGCATATTCAACCGAATCGCCCAGAAGCTCTTTAAAAAACCTAAGATATCCTATATCCACCTCGACGAAAACGGCAGCTTTATCTGGCAGCAGATAGACGGAGAAACGGATATCTTAAAAATAGGTGAAGCTGTTCATGAGCATTTCGGCGAAAAGGCAGAGCCCCTCTACGAAAGACTCGCGCAATTTATAAAGATACTCGAAACCTACCGTTTTATTATATTGAAATAATTTAAAGAAAAAAGATATCTTGGAACGCGCTTTATAAAGCATTGTCCCAAGATATCTTTTATTTTATCAGTAATATTTTTTTATTTCTTCCGGCAAATACGTCCTGCAAAAGTCAAAGACATTTTCATCTATCTTCTCAGACTTTTTGCCGAGCTTATTCACGTAAAGATCACCGTTGTTATTTTCGTTTATATCTTTCAGGTACATTATCCGACCGTCAGAGGTAAAGCTAAACCTGAAAACATTCTCATCGACCTTTACAGGCTTCTTTCCGTTACGGCAGAAATACAGGCTTTTCCCGATGTTGGCATCCTCGCTATCGTGATCAAGGTCTGCATAGAATACGAGCGTCTTGGTCTTTTCGCAGTAATCTGTGCTTGTCAAATCACCTACTTCTCTTTGGATCAGTTCTTTATTCTTATAAAGAGTACCTACCTTGTCTAAATTTGCCTCGCCTTCAGGATCAGGCTTCACGTCCTTAAAGTACCACACAGTGCCGTCGTTTTCAATCCGCACACTCCATGCTGCAATATCGGTATCATACAGTTCGGCATCACCAACCTTTTTGCCCGAGATATCCATCTTGTAAAGATCGATTGTTTCGATATCATCCCCATTTTTCGAAGCGATTTTTGAGCAATAAACACTCTTCCCGTCGGGTGAAACAGAATGGGATATGTATTCGTCAATAGTGGTGGATTTGTCCTTAATAGCAACATATTGCTTCTTACCGTCTTGAGTATCAGAATAGACGCTGTAAAAAACTATCGGTGTTTGCGATTCAGCGGCTTTAAATGAGCTAATGTTTTCGGCAACAAGGAGCGACTCTTTTCCGTTGTAATAGTAAACCGATATCTCTCCCGACGTCCGATCGAAATTGCCCTCTTCGCTGTTCTTGATGTAATAGATCTGCCCATTTTTATATTCTCCATAGATGGTTGAAACGTTACTGTCTATTTTTTTGCTGTCTTTTGTGCCGTGACTGGAATAAAGCGCGCCGTCCTTGATATAGAAAACGGTCGAAAGGTCCTCTGCGACTCTCAGCGCGTTTATTTCCGACTCAATCAATACGGACTCCTTGCCGTTATACATATACAGATCAAACTTGTTATCGGTGTTTGCAGAATTGGTGCTCTGCTTTATATAGATAATCTTTTTAAGGTCATTGGAATACTCAACTGTTTGACCTGATATCTCAGAATCTATCTTAATGCTTTCCTTTAAATCATGGATATAAAGTTCTTTTTCCTTTGTTAATATAAGAACTTTCTTGTAGCCCTTATCTGTTGTGTAGAACTGTACACCTGTTGCGAGTGTTTTGGCTTCTTTTTTTGAATTTATCTCGCGGAAAAAAAGCTCCTCATTAATCAGGTAAAACATTTTGTTTCTGCGATGAAACACAACAGGTAAGAAGCTAATTCCTATTCCCTCAGTATCTTGTGTGATCTGCTGCGGCTCACCCCGCATACCGTAGTACATCAGCTCGCCATCCTTCATATACAGAGAACAATTCGGCTCTGCGCCTGTGAAAAGCGCAGAAATAATGATAGCAATCACAACAATTATTGAAATCGCCGCGCCAAGGCTCAGCACCTTTTTATTGGGTGTTATGTAACTCTTGGGTAAATGAAGCTTTGGTGCAGGTACAGCTTCGGTTTGCACGGCTGTCTCAGCTACATCAGTCTCTACAGCATCTGTAAGCTCGGTCCCGCAAGCGTCACAGAATCTTGCATTTTCTTCAAATTGCTTATTACAATTAGGACAAACAGACATATTTTTCCTCCTAAAAAACATTAAGAATACCATCATATTGCCACAATAAAAATATAATACATAGCAGGTACGGTTATGACCGAAAGAAGGTGTGATACCATCGCCATAGACGCGCCTGTTTTTGTATCGCCGCCGTAGGTTGCAGGATAAATGATGGTATTAAGTCCCAGCGGCGTTGCAAAGGCTATAAGAGTAAAGGTTACTATCTCCTCATTAGTACCGAGAAGCTTCAGAGCACCTATCAGAACTGCAGGTATCACTATAAGCCTGAACAGGCTCGCTATATATACCTTTTTATCGGTAAGAAGACTTTTGAGATCATATCCGCCCACGACAACACCTGCCAGCACCATAGCGACAGGTCCCATACAGCCCGAAGCATTTGAAAGCGCGCTCGTTAAAAAATCAGGCACATAACCGTTTATATTCAAAAGTCCGCCCAAACAGCCTGCAACCAGTGCCACTGTCGGCGGCGCGGTAAGCCCATTTAAAATATTTTTACCCAAGGAGCTTCCTTGCTCCCTCGGGATAAGCAGATAAAGTCCCCAGATGTTGCATACAAGGGTGATGACGAAGTAGAAAAGAGTGTATTTGAAAAGCCCTTCCTGTCCCCAAATGCCGAGAACTATAAAATTGCCCATAAAGCCAAAATTCCCGAAGGTCATCGCATATCTGTATATATTGCGAAGATATGCAAGCTCGGCATTCCCTCTCGCTTTTGGCACAAAAAATGCCGCCAATGGCTGTGATAAACCCACCGCCGCTGCAACTATAGCGGCTCCGTAAAGTATCAGCCCCGAATTTTCGCGGAATGTTACGGGGGTGCATCGTGTGAGCTGACTGAAAAAGTTCATAGCAGGCAGGAAGATATAGGTTTCCAGTCTGGACATCGTAGTACCTGCATTATCAGGCAGTATCTTTGTTTTTCTCAGCAGAAAACCGATCGCCATAAACGTGAACATAACAAGCATCTGCTGCCGGGTAAGGTTAAATACTTCCATAATACACCCCGTCAATTTAATTTTTTATATACCGCCGCATACATAGTGAAGGATATTATGAGGGTTATTCCGTCAGCAACAAGCTGTGTCCATACCACACCGTAAAGTCCGAATATATGATTCATCAAAAACAGAAGCGGTATATTTATAAGTCCCTGACGGCAGGACGCAAGCAGCAGTGACTGTGGGCCCTTGCCCATAGCCTGAAAGGTATAGTTCATCTGTACGTTAATTATCATAAGCGGTGTCGCAAGACAGGCTATGCGGAGAAAGCTTGTACCGAGTGCCAAGGTCATTGGCTCTTCTATAAAGAAGCGGACGATACTGCCCGTAAATAGCTGGAAGATAACAATGCAAAGCACAGCAAAGGATATGCCCCAGAGCCGTGCGGTATTTGAGACCGCTCTCATCCTCTTGTAGTTTCCTGCGGCATAGTTGTAGGCTACCAGCGGCAGCATACCCTGACACAGTCCCATTCCGACATTCATCGGCAGCATATCTATCTTTTTGACGATGCCCATAGCCGCCATTTGGACGTCGCCGTAGGAAGACACAAGATTGTTTATGGTCGAATTGGAAATACATGAGAGCAGTGTACTTACCGAGGACGGGAAGCCGACCCCAAAGATCGAAAGTGCATATTTTGCACCCGATACAGCCTTTTTTAAGGATGCCGACATACAAGTGCTTCGGCTAAGCCTCAAAAATACCGTCAGCATATATATAAACACCACAATATTAGAAAGTGTGGTAGCAATGGCTGCGCCTGCGACCTCCTCACCCTCAGGCAGGATATAAAACATAAACAATGGATCGAGTATGATGTTGAGCACCCCGCCCATACCGAGTCCGAAGCCTGCTTCCTTTGCGTAGCCCTCGCTTCTGAGCAGCTGCGCTAAGGTAAGTCCCAGTGTTGTGGGAACACCGCCGACGACTACCACCCAAAAGGCATAGTCTGCCGCATAGCCGACAGTATTTTCAGAGGCGCCTATAAGCATAAGTATTGAATCCATCAAAAAATACGCGATCAAAGCGTAGATGAGTCCGACAATTAAAGCTCCGTAAAAGCTGAAGGCGCAGACCTTTTTTGCCTCCTCAGGCTTTTTCTCACCGAGGAGACGGGATATAAGGCTTCCGCCGCCGACACCGAAAAGATTGGCAAGCGCGTTTATCATAAACATTAAAATAAACGATATCGTCGCCGCCGCGACCTTTAACGGATCGCCTGTCCTACCGATAAAAAAGGTGTCGGCAAGGTTGTATATCATAGTTATAAGCTGACTGATAATTGTGGGAACGGCAAGGGTAGCGAGTGCTTTCGGTACAGGCATATTTTCAAATATCTCTTTGTTCTGGCGCATCTTACCGCTTCCTTTCAAATTGTACTCTATAATTATAAATCTCGTTCGGCTCACAGTCAACCCATAATCGAAAAAATAGACAGACTCGCATCAATATAAGCCTCTTACTGCGGCAACCTGTCCTACCATTAATAAAAAACAACCTATTTCACCATACTTGCAGTTTTACTGCATTTGTTATATAATGGTCACAGAATGTCGAATCGCCCGACAGCGTTTTGACAAGCCTATTACCTCGGCTTTTGCAGAATTAAATTCAGTATATTTGATCCTGCCCTGCATTCATTGCAATAATAAAAATTTCAAGGAGAGAACTCATATGGAATTTTCCGTTAACCATCCGATAGTGTATGTGCTCGTCGGCGTTATTATCGCCGCCGTGCTGGCACAGTCGGTATTCTTTCTCGTTCGCGCTATGAAGCGCGCAAAGGAGCTTGGAATATCTGACTCTACTATAAAGAAAACGATATCCTCTTCGGCGGTATTCACTATCGCGCCTGCCGTTGCGGTGCTGGTCGGTGTAGTAGCCCTTTCCAAGACACTCGGTGTGGCACTGCCGTGGCTTCGCCTTTCGGTAATAGGCTCGCTGACCTATGAAACAGTTGCCGCGGGCAACGCGCTCGAAGCTCTCGGTCAGTCAGCCGCCGTTGCGATAACCGACCCATCGACCTATGTAACGGTCGTATGGGTAATGACCCTCGGAATAGCTATCGGACTTCTGCTCGTACCCTTTGTCACAAAGAAGGTGCAGAGCGGTGTTGCCAAGATAGGTATGAAGGACAAAAAATGGGGAGAGATATTCAATAACGCGATGTTCCTCGGTATGATATCCGCCTTCCTCGGCTATGTTTTCTGCGATGTTACATATGTTTTCGAGGGCAAGCTTCAGGGACTCACCCCTGTCTGCGTTATGGCAGTCTCGGCGGTCGTAATGGCTGTGCTCGGACTGATCTCTATAAAGTGCAAAGTGCGCTGGCTTAACGACTACGCGCTTCCGATAAGTCTTATCGCAGGAATGGCGTCGGCGATACTATTCAGCAATATCTTCGGCGGCTTTGAAGTTGCAGTGTAAGGAGGGGTCAAAATGAAAAAGAATATGTCTTATATGGAATCTGTCCACTTTTACGGAAAGTGGTGGGGAATAGCCGTTTGTCTTATCATTTTCGCCTTCCCCGTTGCCGTATCTTTGATTTTCAGCTGCATACCGAACTGGGCGGCTCTGGGAAAAGGTCTTTTTGCGACGCTTCCTATGTACTGGGCGGTAGGGCTTGTTGAGATCTTCACCTATGTTCCTATGCTCGGAGCAGGCGGCACATATCTTTCCTTTGTAACAGGTAATATCTCAAATTTGAAGCTGCCCTGCGCGGTTGACGCTATGGAGCGCGCTGATGTCAAGGCTTCAAGCGAGGAGGGTGAGGTCATCTCGACCATCTCTATCGCAGTATCCTCTATCGTTACAACCCTCATCATAATCCTTGGAGTTATCCTTATAATTCCGCTGACCCCGATCTTAGAGTCACCCGTTTTAGAGCCTGCCTTTGCCATGATACTGCCTGCGCTCTTCGGCGGTCTTGCAGTTGTGTTTATCTCTAAGAATGCCAAGCTTTCGGTGCTTCCGATTATCCTTATGCTGACACTCTTTATCTTCGTGCCCGCGCTCAACGCGTCGACCGTCGGAATTATGGTGCCTGTCGGCGTTGTATTCACCGTCTCGGTAGCAAGATTTATGTATAAAAAAGGAATGTTATAATATGGGATATGTTTTATTGGCGTTAGCCGCCCTCATTATAATTTTTATAGCTGTTCTTTTTATCCGCGCCGCCACCTTTAAACCTCGCGAGGGCGCAAAGGTCGTAGAAACGGAAGAAGTCTTCGACAAGACAGTCACTATAGAACGGCTGCAAAAGCTTATCCGCTTTAAAACAGTTTCATACAGGGACTCCTCTCTTGAGGACGATGCTGAGTTTAAAAATCTTCTTGCGGCTCTGCCAAAGCTTTACCCGAATGTTTTCAGAGCATGCGATTATACCGAAATGGCAGACCGTGCCTTGCTTTTCAAGTGGTCAGGCAAAAATTCGGGCGACCCCGCTGTGCTTATGGCGCACTATGATGTTGTTCCCGTAAATGAGGATGCTTGGGATAAGCCCGCCTTTGAGGGCATTATAGAGGACGGTGTGCTCTGGGGCAGAGGCTCTCTTGACACAAAGGTCACCTTTAACGGAGTGCTCTCGGCGGCAGAGCATCTGATAGCCGAGGGCTTTACCCCCGAATATGATATCTATTTCGCCTTTTCGGGCGGTGAAGAGGTAAACGGACGCGGCGCTGTCAATATAGTAGACTACTTCGAGCAAAACGGTATCGTGCCCTCTATGGTTGTTGACGAGGGCGGTGCAGTGGTCGAAAATGTTTTCCCCGGTGTAAAAGTGCCTTGCGGCCTTATCGGCATTGCCGAAAAGGGTATGATGGACGTAAAATATGTGGCAAGGTCACAGGGCGGTCACGCGTCGGCGCCAAAGCCCAATTCTCCACTTGTGCGTCTTTCAAAGGCCTGCGCAAAAATTGAGAAAAACCCCTTTAAATATCACATCACAAAGCCTGTAGCCGAGCTTTTTGACACCCTCGGCAGACACTCAAGCTTTATTTTTAAAATAGTTTTTGCAAACCTTGGGATTTTTAAAGGACTCATAGACGAGTTTATGTGCAAGAAGTCGGGCGGAGAGATAAACGCTCTGCTGCGTACCACCGTCGCCTTCACCCAGTGTGAGGGAAGTACAGCGTCAAACGTTATTCCGCCCAAGGCGTCTATGGTTTCCAACATCCGCCTTAACCCCGAGGATACTATGGACTCGGCGCTTCGATACTTAAAGAGCGTTGTCGATGATGAAAATGTCGAGATAACCGCGCTTCACGGTATGAATCCGTCGAGGATTTCCCGTACCGACTGCGAGGCATACCAAAGGATTGCTTCTGCCGTCGCGTCTACCTGGAGGGGCTGTATAGTGTCCCCCTATCTTATGGTGCAGTGCTCGGATTCGCGCCATTGGGGACGCATTTCCGATAAGGTCTACCGCTTTTCTGCAATGGACCTCACAAGCGAGGAAAGAGCCACCATCCACGGAAATAACGAGAGAGTGCGCCTCGACTGCGCAAACAGGGCAGTTGAGTTCTACATCAGATTAATTAGATCTTTATAAACGGAGAATTTCTATGAAAATATTTATTGCAAGTGATATACACGGCTCAGCTTTCTGGTGCCGTAAAATGTTAGAGGCTTATAAGGCTGAAAAAGCAGACAAGCTATTGCTTTTAGGAGATATCCTCTATCATGGTCCGAGAAACGATCTTCCACAGGAGTATGCTCCAAAAGCAGTCATTGCTATGCTGAATGAGCTGAAAGATGAGATACTTTGTGTGCGCGGAAACTGCGACACCGAGGTCGACCAGATGGTGCTCGAATTCCCGATTCTAGCAGATTATGCCTATATTTGCGACGGCGGTGTCCGTATTTTTGCCACCCACGGACATCGGTTCAATGAACAGAACCTGCCTTCTCTTTCAAAGGGCGACATACTCCTCCACGGACACACCCACGTTCAGGTAAGACGCGAACACGAAAACTACACCTATGTAAATCCCGGTTCAGTTTCTATCCCGAAAGAAAATACGGGCCACGGCTATGCCATCCTTGAAAACGGAGAGATAACGCTGAAATGCCTTTAGTAAACGAGCCAAAGCATATCTACGAGCCAAATCCGCTTGCCTGCGGACAGGCGGTGCTTGCTATGCTTTCGGGCGAGGACGTGGAAAATGTCATAAACCTTGTCGGTACAGACAGAGAGACAAAGCTTTCGGATATGTTTTCTGCTTTGGACCATTACGGCATAAAATATGAGCGTCAGCGCAAGGAGGCAAAAGAAAAAAGCGACCTTGCTGATATCTGCATTTTAAGCCTTGAAACGCCTAAATGCT
>JAZNTG010000003.1:0-41344 GCA_045591645.1 Acutalibacteraceae bacterium
GAAGACGGTGCAGGCGTTAACGAATACATCACCGAAAATTACAGCTTCAGCGGAGCATTCGTTTGGGGCGATACCATTTCAGGTGAGAATACTGACGTAGTATTCAGTGAGCCTGTATTCGTAAAGGGCACACCTAATAAGTATGCTCCCGCATTTAATAGCGTTGTTATCGATGGACAGGAGTATTATTTAAATCCTGATTATGCACCTGATGATGACGATGACACCAGCTCTGATGACACCAGCTCTGATGACACCAGCTCTGATGACACCAGCTCTGATGACACCAGCTCTGATGACACCAGCTCTGATGACACCAGCTCTGACAACACCAGCTCTGACAACACCAGCTCTGACAACACCAGCTCTGATAACACCAGCTCTGACAACACCAGCTCTGACAACACCAGCTCTGATTCCGGTGATAAGCTCCCCGCTTATGACGGAGAAGCTGAGGATTATTCAGGCTTAGAGATTATGCGTGTACGTATGTCAGTTCTTGCAGGAGCTCTTGAGGTTGGTAAGGATGTAGCTGATACAATCGTATACGGCGAGAGCGGCACAGAAATCTTCAAGGTTGTTGACAGTATTGCTGCTATCACAAAGATGCCTTCTATTGAAGTGACCAGTAAGAGAACTTCTCCCGATGGTTACACCTATGTTATCTTCAATCATGATCATACCAAGAACAAGGGCGGCAACGCTGTTATGGTCTATGTAAAGAATCCGTCCGACAAGGAAGTACAGCTCAGAATGTCGTTCAACTTTAAGGGTCAAACCGGCGACATGTATACTGGTTCTATGTTCGGCGGTAACGATTTACGTACCATTCAGATTCTGACTAAGGATCACGAAGAGTGGGAAGATGTCAGCGTTACAAGCTACCTTGGCGCTATTCCTGCAAACTTCGAAGGCTATGTAAAGTATGACTATGAGGATCTATACCTCTCCAAGTTAAACGCATATGCTATCGATGATACCATGGGCCTCTGTGAGACTTGGATCCTCTTCTACAACTTAGAAGCAGGTCAAAAGATGGTTGTTTCTGCTCCGATCATAGTTGAGGACTTCAGCGAAGAGGTTGTCCACAACAAGGCTTTTGTAGAAGATGAGACCAAGATTGCAAGAGATCTCTTCACAGCAGAGCCTTACAAGTTAAGCTCTGGCGGCTCTGGAAGCTCTGGCGGTTCTTCTTCTGGTAACAAGGGCCTCACAAAGGGCGATACAATCACCAAGCTGCCCAAGGCTACAACTGACCTTAAGGCTAAGTTCTCTGATAGAACCAAGCTTTATGAAGGCAAGGCTACAGTAAGCTGGGATGCAACTTCTGGTGCTTCCAAGTATATTGTACGCGTATTCAAGAACGGTTCAAGCGGAAGCGGCATGTCTTACAACTACATTGACGATTATACTGTTACCTCCGGAACAAGCGTAGAGGTATCGGGATTTGCTGAGAATACCCGTTATACTGTAATCGTTTATGCATACGATGCAAGCGGATCTGAGATCGCAGTTTATGATTCTATCTCAATATCTACCATCGGTGCAAAGGCTCCCGAATCGTCTGATACTACTTCCTCAACAACTACAAATACTGGTAGTGACGATAATACTGCTAGTACCGGTAGCGATGTAGCTGATACTGATAACGTATCTGACACAGAAGGCGGCCTCTCTACAGGCGCTCTTATCGCTATCATAGCTGGAGCAGTAGTTCTGCTCGCAGGTGCTGCTGTTGCCGTAATTCTTATCATTAAGAAGCGCAAAGCTGCATAATATTTAACTGATTTTGGTCCGCTGTGAAAACAGCGGACCTTTTTTATATTATTTAAGTTAAGAATAATTTTAATTTTATATGCCGGACTCTGTAACAACAAAGCTTGTGTATATAAGATCGGCGCAGCTTAACACGTCGTTAATTAAATTTGTTAAAAATCACTAAAATATATATAAAAAGTGAAATACTAATATTGATTTTATGCAATATTATGGTATAATTAACCTGTAATTAAT
The DNA here is from genome assembly GCA_045591645.1 of Acutalibacteraceae bacterium. GTDB lineage: Bacteria > Bacillota > Clostridia > Oscillospirales > Acutalibacteraceae > SFWF01. Next base: position 2,014 of record JAZNTG010000003.1, read on the forward strand.
TTTACAATTAAAAAAAGGAGTTGTATGTTATGAAATCATTAAAACGCATTCTTTCCCTTTTGATGGCAATCGCTTTGATTCTATCACTTGCGGCATGCGGCGACGATGCAACATCAAGTGATCCTGCAGCAGCAAGCAAGCCGTCTACAGGCACAGCTGGCACTGTCTATATCGACACCACAACTCTTGAACAAAAGCAGACCGACTTTTTCAAAAATCTTCAGGGCACAAAGCTAAGAGTTGCTGACGATGTCGAGCTGCTGGATTGGGAAAGAGACTTCTATGATCAGCTTGCGAATGAAACAGGCATGACCATAGAAATCGAACCCTTAAGCGGCGCAAACGAGCTTGCTACCAAGATCAGCCAGGCAGTTGCTTCAGGCGACAAGAGAAACTACTTCGACGTAGGTATCTGCGCAAACTCTACCTTATTGCAATATGTTTACGGTAATATGGTAAGACCTTTGGATGATTATATTTATTATGATGATCCTGTATGGAAGTATTCTGATACATCTGATGTTAACTGCTTAGATCTTTACAAGTTCGACGGACACTATTGGGGCGCTCCTTCTCATACATTTCATGAGACCTACATTTTCTACAATAAGACATATTTTGAGGAAGTTAAGGCTCCCGATCCGTACACCGAATATTATCTGAAGGATAACTGGACCTTCGAGACCTTCCGTGATACCTGTGAGGCTGTTACCAAGAAGAACGAAGATGGTACTACAGATGTTTACGCTTGGGCTACTTGGGACACATTAGTATGGCCTTCAGCTGCAGGCGGCAATCTCGTTCAGATAGACGAGAATGGCGAATGGCAGATCAAGGTTGATTCTCCCGAGTGCTTAGCAGGCTTGGATCTGATTTATGATTCTGCTAATAACGGCTGGACAAATGTTAACGACAACGGTTTTGTTAGTTTTGTCAACAGAAAGTGCGCTATGATCTTGGGCAAGCCTGACTCAGCAATGGGCTCTGCTACCAACGCACGTGCCAGAATGACTGACGAGATCGGTTGCATTCCCCTGCCCAAGAGGGATAAGAATCAGGAAAAGTACATAGCTCCGATGTCCGTTTCGGGTTACTTTATTGCTAATTGCACACAGAATGAGGTTGGTGCTGCTGCATACATCTACTACCACAGAGTTGGTGAGCAGCGCAGAGACACAACTCCTTACGGTCTGGAACGAAATAGGAAATACCTCACTGAGCAGGATCTTCAGATGAGAGCAGATTATATTGCTAAATGTGAGTTTGCTGTTCCCTACATTGACGGCCTTGTTGGTTGGTACAACGGCTCTCGCGACACCTTCCGCAACATTATGGCTGTTGATAAGGTTAAACCTGCAACCGCAGTTGATTCCTTTAAGGGACTTATTAGCGACTGTCTTAGAAATACTGTAGGTTAATAATACCTGATATTATTTGATAAGGGCCTTCCGTAAGAAAGATCCTTATCTAATATCGGCATAAGGTTGCATAATATTTAACTGATTTTGGTCCGCTGTGAAAACAGCGGACCTTTTTTATATTATGATATTTAGGAATAATTAAAACTTTATATGCATGAAGCTGTAACAATATAGCTTGCTACAAAATACTAAAACAGCTTATCTCATTGTCAAACATTGTTGTAAGAAATTACTTAATAGTGCATAAAAATGCGTAATATTAATATTGATTTTTTGCAATATTGTGGTATAATTAGCACGTAATGTATTTTACAATTTAAAAAAGGAGTTGTATGTTATGAAATCATTAAAACGCATTCTTTCCCTCTTGATGGCAATCGCTCTGATTCTGTCACTTGCGGCATGCGGCGGTGATGATGCAACATCAAGTAACGCATCAAGCAAGCCGTCTACAGGTACACCGGGAACTGACTACATCGATATGTCAACACTCGAAAAAAAGCAGACTGACCTTTTTAAAGATCTTCAGGGCACAAAGCTGAGAGTTGCTGACGATATTGAGCTGCAGGATTGGGAAAGAGATTTCTATGATCAGCTTGAAAACGAAACAGGCATGACTGTAGAAATCGAACCCTTAAGCTCAAACGAGCTTGCTACCAAGATCAGCCAGGCAGTTGCTTCTGGCGACAAGAGAAACTACTTCGACGTAGGTATCTGCGCAAACTCTACCTTATTACAGTATGTTTACGGTAATATGGTAAAGCCTATGGATGATTATATTTATTATGATGATCCTGTATGGAAGTATGCTGAAGGTTCCGATCTTAACAGCTTAGATCTTTACAAGTTCGACGGACACTATTGGGCTGCTCCTTCTCACGGATATCATGAGACCTTCATTTACTACAATAAGACTTATTTTGAAGAAGTTCAGGCTCCCGATCCGTACACCGAGTACTATCTGAAGGACAACTGGACCTTCGAGACCTTCCGTGATACCTGTGAGGCTGTTACCAAGAAGAACGAAGACGGTACTACAGATGTTTATGCTTGGGCTTCCTGGGACACATTAGTATGGCCTTCAGCTTCAGGCGGCGATATCATTCAGCTTGACGAGAATGGCGAATGGCAGATCAAGGTTGATTCTCCCGAGTGTCTGGCAGGCTTGGATCTGATTTATGATTCTGCTAATAACGGCTGGACAAATGTTAACGACAACGGTTTTGTTAGTTTTGTTAACAGAAAGTGCGCTATGATCCTGGGCAAGCCTTCGACAGCAATGGGCTCTGCTACCAACGCACGTGCCAGAATGACTGACGAGATCGGTTGCATTCCCCTACCCAAGAGGGATAAGAATCAGGAAAAGTACATAGCTCCTATGTCCGTTTCTGGTTACTTTATTGCTAATTGCGCGCAGAATCCTACCGGTGCTGCAGCATACATCTACTACCACAGAGTTGGTGAGCAGCGCAGAGACGCATCTCCTTACGGTCTAGAAAATGTTAAGAAGTGGTTCAATGAGCAGGATCTTGAGATGAGAAAAGATTATATTGCTAACTGCGATATTTCTGTTCCTTACATTGACGGTCTTGTTGGTTGGTACAACGGCTCTCGCGACACCTTCCGCAACATTATGGCTGTTGATAAGGTTAAGCCTGCAACCGCAGTTGATTCCTTTAAGGGACTTATTAGCGACTGTCTTAGAAATACTGTAGGTTAATAATACCTGATATAAGGACCTTCCTCATGGAAGGTCCTTTTTCTTTGTACTTGTCGCTCTAAGTACCTGTACAGCTTTTAGTAGTTATATTAAACGAGGCAATATTGAGGGCTCTATGATAAAAAAAGCTGCCCAAGCGTTCATACGCTTGGGCAAAGTGTAACCGTCATTTTGTAATATTATCCGCTGCACTTTCTCTTTTGTGAACGTCTTCCTTGATAAGTAGGTACAGAGTAGCGGTAAGCGGCACGCCTATCATCATACCGAAAATTCCCATTATTCCTCCGAATACTGTTACTGCGGCAAGCACCCATATTCCAGGAAGCCCCACAGAGGATCCCACAACTCTGGGATAAATAATATTTCCCTCGATCTGCTGAAGTATTAGCAGGAATATCAGAAAAACTAGTGACTGAGTTGGTGAAACGGTCAGTATCATCAACCCTCCGATTGCTGCACCGATGTATGCACCGGCGATTGGTATCAGGGCAGTAAATGCAATTAGCGGGCCTATCATAGTTGCGTAAGGCAGACGCAATATCAGCATTCCGAGAGTGCAAAGTCCGCCTAGAATTACAGCTTCTATACATTGCCCAACGATATATTTGTGAAAGCATTTATTGAGGATTTTGACAGTATATGAAGCTTTTTCTCTCCAAAATAATGGTAAATAATTTGTCATAACTCTGCTTATCTGAACAGCGAGTTTATCCTTGCTGACCAGCAGATAGATTGCAAACATTATACTCAATACTGTATTTATCACAGCAGAAAATACTGAAGACACAGTATTTACAACAATATTCATAATATTGCCTATGCCGTTGGTGAGCACATCAAAGAACTGATTAACAATTGAGCTCCAATTGATTGATTGCAATTGGGCTATAACATTTTTAGAAACAAAGTTAGAGCTATCCAGCATATCGATGGTTGTAGTAATTGCATTTGGCAGCTCCTTTAGTATTAACGAAATCGCCGAAATGATCTGCGGTAAAACGAGACCGATAATGAGCGTTACAAGCGTTATCACAGTTATAAACGAAATTGTGATGCAGATTGGACGTCTAACCTTGAGTATAAATGACGATTTTGCTTTGGAAAAGAAATGCCGCTCATAAAAATTTAGCATTATATTAATGATATAGGCAACTGCGGCACCTATTATAAGCGGTACGGTTGCATTTATCAGCGCACCCAAAAACATCGATACACTTGACCAATAATAAATGCATAGGTAAAGCAAAAAAATGCTGATCCCTACTTTAAAACAGGTTTTCCATTCTAGCTTCATAGTAATCTCCTTTCAAAAAGGTGAATTAAAAAGCCATCAGTGAGATGGCTTTTTTCTTTAATCCTCGTCCTCTTCATCCTCGTCTTCGATCTCATGCACAACAGCCGAAAGCTTTGTTATGCGTCGCTCTTCGATAGACTTGATAGTAACAGTTATGTTTTTAAAATCAAAAGAAGCGTCCTCTTCGGGGAAGCCCTCGAGCATTTCTATAGCCCATCCGCCGACCGTGGTATATTCGCTTTCAAAATCGCCTGCGTCAATATCAATGGCATCAAAGAAATCGAATATATTCATATCGCCTTCAACGGTATAAACGTCCTCTGCAATCTCTAAAATATCGTGCTCGGCTTCTTCGTCCTCGTCCCATATCTCACCGACAAGCTCTTCAAGTATATCCTCCATCGATACGATTCCCGCGGTACCGCCGAACTCATCGAGAACGACCATTATATGAGTGCGTTCTTCTCTCAGTATATCGAGCGCATCGGGGAGCTTGACAGTCATATGAATGAAATAAGGCTCGACCAGCATACTGCGAAGATCAATGTCAGCCTTATTGGTGGTGATCATCTTCTTATAGAGCTTCTGAACTACCAGTATACCTATTATATTATCGATGCTGTTCTCGTATATCGGTATTCTTGAAAAGTTGTTTGCGGCAGCAGCCTCAAGCACGGCATCGATACCGTCCTCAATATCAACTGCGACCATATCAACTCTCGGCACCATTATTTCCTTAACATAGGTTTCATTAAAATCAATAGCTGACTGTAAAAGCTCACTTCTGTCCTCGCCCATACCGCCTTCCTCTTCACTTGTTTCGATTATGGAAGCAAGCTCATCTGTGGTAACGGCGGGAGTTTCCGCCTCCTTAAAGGGGAGTGTAACCAGCTTGATAAGCTGATTTGCTATCCACGCAAGAGGGGAGAAAAGTATAACAATTCCATAAAGAGGTATCGAGAAAAGATATGCAATTCCTTCACCTCTGGAAGAAGCTATGGATTTCGGACCGAGCTCGCCGAAAATAAGGAGTACTACGGTCACAACAAGAGTTGTAACGGTAGCGGCAACGTTCTCGGACAATACTCCTGTAAAGAGATTGATCACAAGAGAGGTTGCAATAACGGTAAGAACGTTGTTTGCAATATTATTTGCCACAAGGATGGTTGTTATTGCAAAGTTATAGTTATCCTTGATCTTATAAGCCAGACGGTGGAAAAGCCGTCCGTTTTCTGCCTTTTTTGCAAGTCTTGACTCATTAGCCATATTGTAGGCTATTTCGGAAGCTGAAAAGAAAGCCGCAAAAAGCAGACAGACGATCAGCATAATTATCTGCACAGTCATCGGTCATCCTCCTCGCCGATTACTTCGGAGAGCTCAGGCTCGTTCACGGTAAATATAAGCGAAATAAGACGTCCTCTGAAAACCTTATCAACTTTTATATCCAGTCTTCTGTAAGAAAACTCGTCGCCCTGAGTAGGAACGCGGCGGAGCATTCTTCCAACCCACTTTCTAAGTGTATAATGTCCGCATTCATCGCGGTCATAATCATCGTAGTCCATCATTTCGAATGCGGACACAACTGACAGATCAGCACTGACCTCAAAGGAATTGTCACCTATCTGTCTGAATTTTTCCTCTATCTTGTCGTTCTCGTCCCATATCTCACCCACAAGCTCCTCGAGCATATCCTCAAGGGTCACTACACCTAATATGCGGTTTGAACGTGAGCGGACTAAGGCGAACGGCTTTTTCATTCGCTTCATAGAAGAAAGAAGCGTATCTATCTTGGTTTCGGGAGATACAAAATAAGGCTCATTCATAAGCTCCCATATATCGGGCTCGCGGCCCCCAACATATTCCTCTAAATATTCACGCACTCTCAGCACACCGACAATATTATCAATGTCACCCTTGCAGACGGGAAGTCGTGAATAATAAGAATTTTTTATAGCATCAAGTATTTCCTCGCGGGACATTTCAGTATTAAGATATACCATATCGCGGCGGTCGGTCAGAATATCACTTACCGTAACATCGCCGAACTCAAATGCAGAATATAAAAGGCGGCTTTCATCCGAATCGAGCGAGCCTTCCTCCTCCATATCCTCTATTATATCCATAACGTCGTCCTCTGTGACCGAGGGCTCTTCCTTTTTTGCAAAGAGTCGGGTCAGCAGTCGGGAAAGTCCCGTAAAGGCCGCTGACAGAGGGGTGAGCAGGAAGGATATAACGCTTAGCGACGGCGCAACACCGAGTGTGTACTTCTCACCAAATTGCTTAGCGACAGCCTTGGGGATTATCTCACCGAAGAGTATGACTATAATGGTGATAACTACGGTCATAAGCGCTTCGCTGATTCCGAGATTTATCGCAAGGACGGTAGAAAAGGACGCCATAGCGATGTTTACTATGTTGTTTCCTACGAGAATAGTTGTGAATGTCTTTTCAAAATTATTGATTAGTCTATTGGCAGTCTTGGCGTTCTTCTCGCCGTTATCCGCCATAGCCTTGATCCTCACACGGCTGATAGCCGTGATAGCGGTTTCCGAAGACGAAAAATAGGCGCTGAAAAGCAGTAATACCACAATAAATACTATCAGCCCCGAATGTTCGGAAACAAGCTCGAAAAAATTTGAGTTCTGTGTATTTAAAAGATTACAGAACCATAATCGGTCTTCAGATGTCATACTGTTACACCCGTCGTCCATGAAAAAACCAACTCCTTTATAGTTAGAAAATCTCACACATAGGCAAAATAAACTATTCTACCTATATTCAGCGTCATTATAGCAGAAGAGCCGCTTTTAGTCAAGGGGAATAGTTAATTTACCGGGCGAGTATTTTTTGCATTTGTTTTAAAAAATCTATTGACAACAGATAAAAATATGTTATAATAACAATTACTGTAGTTTTCTGTTTGGGCCATTAGCTCAGTTGGTTAGAGCAACCGGCTCATAACCGGTCGGTCCGGGGTTCGAGTCCCTGATGGCCCACCATTTCCAAACAGTAATTAGGGGCGTAGTTAAACGGTTTAACAGCGGTCTCCAAAACCGTCAAAGAGGGTTCGACTCCTTCCGCCCCTGCCAGAAAAACCGACTTGTTTAAACAAGTCGGTTTTTCAGTTATATTCGCCTTGCGGCGAGTTATATTGCTTCGCAGTGATATTCGGCTTTCACCGAGTGATATTGCCCTTCGGGCAGTTTTGGTGGCGAATATTACTGAAAATTGTAGAGGTTCAAACACATAGGTCAAAAAGTCAACGATGCGAGTCAGCATCGTTGATTTTTTGCTGAAGTGAAGCGTTCTAGCTACTACCGAAAACAAAAATATATCGTTTCGTGCCGCGAAGCAGAAGGATCTTTCATTATTCACCGATTTTATTTATTGTAAACCAGAAGCAAACACCGTCGGCGGTATTGTAAACTCCGCAGGAGCAGCCCTGATTTTTAACAATAGCGCTGACTATCGAGAGGCCCAGTCCGAATCTGCCTTCTTCTCTTGAATGAGCCTTATCGGATCTCCAGAAGCTTTCCCAGATATTCGGCATAATTTCAGGGTCGATATTTTGACCGGAATTAAATATCTTTATTTTTTGTTTATCGCCCGAATCTTGTGCGCTTATGGTAACACTTCCGTTTTCACTTGTGTGTACGGCCGCGTTTTCAAGATAGCTTTTCAGAATCTGCTCGGTCTGCAGTTTATCCGAAAAAACGGTAGTGTTTTCGGGTATGAGATTTTGAAGCGTAACATCGGGACGGGATATGAAGATCTTATCTGAAATATCCTTTGCAACAGACGATATATCGAACTCTTCATTGGTAAAAGGCATCTGACCCGACTCGTATTTTGAAAGCTCTAGGATACTGATGACAAGGCGGCTCATTCGCTCGGATTCATCTATTATCGTATCACAGTAGGCATCCTTTGAACCCGAGTTTACATTGAGGCGAAGTCCTTCTGCATAGCCGCTGATTATGGCAAGCGGTGTTTTAAGCTCGTGTGAAACATTGGCGACAAATGCCCGTCGCATAACATCAAGTCGGCGTTCAAGCTCTATCTCATCGGTAAGTCTTGCGTTGGCGGTCCGAAGATCACAAAGCGCACTGTCGAGCTTATCCGAGAGATTATTTATCGAGCTTCCGAGCAGACCTATCTCATCTTGGGTTTTTACATTTACCTTTCTTGTAAAATCAAGCTCGGACATTTTTTCGGTGATCGTGCTCATCTCGGTTATCGGTTTAGAAAATCTTCTTGCAAAAACGAATACCCAAATCAGTGAAAGAGCAAGGCATATGACCGCGATTATCGTAATGAACTCACTTGCGACCTCGGCGCTGTTTTCTAAAATATCGGTCTGTATACGAAGCTCGGTAATAATGCCATCGACTTCCTTTTTACATAGCAGATATTCCTTTTTGTTAAAGCGTGATACCGCTGTTTCAATAACCGTGCCGTCGTCTTTTACAGAGCTTTTCAGGGTTTCCATCTGCTCGTGATTCATAGAAAAGCCGGGACGGTCAAAGCCTGCGTGAATATAATCCATCATCTGAGAACCGACAGTGGTATAGAGTATTTTTCCGTCCTTTTCGTATATCTCAATATCAAAATTATGCTTGTCGCAGATATCGGTTATTTTGTCAGTGACGGCGGAGGTATCTTGGATGTCGAGATTGGCAAGAGTTTTGGAATTTTCGATAAGCAGATGTTCCTGCTTATATGTGTAATAACCCGTGAGTAAAGCTGAGTTTGCTATTCCCAGAATTATTACAAAAACTGCAAAGATGACCGTAACATTTATAAAAAGTTTTATCCAAAGCTTTTTGTTCAAAGCCTCACACCTCTATTTTATATCCTATTCCGTAAACGGTTTTAAGCTTTGCAGAACCGTATTCGCCAAGCTTGAGCCTGAGTCTTGCGATATGCGAGTCTACGGTTCTTGTATCGCCTATAAAATCATATCCCCAAACGGCATTGAGAAGCTGGTCGCGGCTTAATACCTTGCCTGAATTTTTAACTAAATATGCGAGTATCTCAAACTCCTTGAGGGTCAAGTCAAGGGTCTTACCGTCAATAGTGGCAACATATGCGTCATAGTCGATTACAAGTCCTTTTTGTTCGGTGGCTTCATTTGATGTAGACTGATTAGCTCGCCGTATAAGTGCTTCGGCACGTTTAACTAAAACAGCAGGGGAGAAGGGCTTAGTTACGTATTCGTCTGCGCCGTTTTCAAAGCCTTCAAGCATATCGAAATCCTCGCTTCGGGCGGAAAGCATGATTATCGGTACGGTCGATGTCTCTCTTATCTCGCGACATGCGGTCCATCCGTCCTTTTCAGGCATCATAATATCGAGGATAACAAGCGATATATTATCGTTTTCTTTGAAAGTATTTATCGCCGCCTCGCCGTCATAAACGGTTATCGGCTCATATCCCGCCGCAGAGAAAAAGTCGGATAAAAGCTCACATATCCTCTTTTCATCATCGACAATAAGTATTTTTCCTGCCATAAAAACACCACCTATCATACTGATTATATAATATTTTTCATATTTAGTCAAAATATTATGAAAATGTGAATTTTAAAATAATTGAAAAATCGCACATATTATGGTAAAATTAATTAAATATATTCGTTAGGAGAGAACACAGTGTCCTATCCGCTAGATAAAATAAGAAATTTTTGTATCGTTGCTCATATTGACCACGGCAAGTCGACCCTTGCCGACCGACTACTCGAGCTGACCCAGTCTGTATCCGAACGCGATATGGAGGAGCAGCTGCTTGATAGTATGGACCTTGAACGTGAGCGCGGTATCACAATAAAGGCTCACGCCGTAACCCTTTACTATAAGGCAAAGGACGGCGAGGAGTATGAGCTCAATCTCATTGATACCCCCGGTCACGTCGACTTTAACTATGAGGTCTCACGTTCTCTTGCGGCTTGCGAGGGTGCAGTGCTTGTTGTTGATGCTTCGCAGGGAATAGAAGCACAGACGCTCGCTAATACCTATCTTGCCGTTGATCACGGACTTGAGCTTTTACCTGTAGTTAATAAGATCGATCTGCCCTCTGCCGATGCTGACCGCGTTATTAATGAAATTGAAGATATCATAGGTATTCCAGCCGAGACAGCACCGCGCGTTTCAGCTAAAACGGGACTTAATATAGAAGAGGTACTGGAGCGCATAGTTACCGATATTCCTGCTCCCGAAGGCAACCGAGACGAGCCTCTTTCAGCCCTAATTTTCGACTCTTATTATGATGCATATAAGGGCGTTATTGTTTATTTCCGCGTTGTTTCAGGCAGAATAAAAGCAGGGGATACAATAAAGATGATGGCGACAGGCGCCACCTTTGATATTGTTGAGGTCGGCAGAAAGCGCGCAACATCGATGGAGCCTTGCGACTGTCTTGAAGCGGGTGAGGTAGGCTACCTTGCGGCTTCTATAAAGACTGTATCCGACGCCAGAGTCGGCGATACAATAACCCATGCAGACAGACCCTGCAAGCAGGCACTTGCAGGCTACCGAAGGGTAAACCCCGTTGTTTTCTGCGGAATTTATCCTGCTGACGGTGCCAGATACACCGACCTTCGTGAAGCCCTTGAAAAACTTCAGCTCAACGATGCATCACTTCTCTTTGAGCCTGAGACCTCGACTGCACTCGGCTTCGGATTCCGTTGCGGATTTTTGGGTCTTCTCCATATGGAGATTATAGAGGAAAGACTTGAGCGCGAGTTCAATCTTGACCTTGTAACAACCGCGCCGAGCGTTATCTATAAATTTGACCTGCAGGACGGTACTACTATCAGCGTCGACAACCCGACAAACTATCCCGACCCCGCATTTATTCAGGATGCTTATGAGCCGGTTGCCGATGTTCATATCTACAGCCCGAGCGAGTATGTCGGAACGATTATGGAGCTTTGTCAGCAAAGACGCGGTGAATATACCGATATGAAGTATATGGGAGACCGCGTTGATATTCACTATATAATGCCGATGGGCGAGATAGTTTACGACTTCTTTGATGCATTAAAATCACGCACAAAGGGTTATGCAAGCTATGATTATGAGCCTAAGGACTATAAAAAGTCTAAGCTTGTGAAGCTCGATGTTCTGCTTGCAGGTGACGTTGTAGACGCGCTGTCCTTTATCGTTCATACCGATAACGCTTATTCGAGAGCGAGAAGAATTGCAGAAAAATTGAAGGAATACATTCCGCGTCAGCTCTTCGAGGTGCCGATACAGGTTGCTGTGGGCGGAAAGATAATAGCACGTGAAACCGTTAAGGCACTCCGCAAGGATGTTCTTGCAAAGTGCTACGGCGGAGATATAACCCGTAAGAAAAAGCTTCTTGAAAAACAGAAGGAAGGTAAAAAGAGAATGCGCCAGCTTGGTACGGTAGAAGTACCGCAGGAGGCATTTATGGCGGTTCTGAAGCTCGATGAATAATCAAAGGGCTAGGGGCACCGGGCCAAGGGCATAGGGAAATGTTCCTCAGCCGGAGACGGCACCCCCTTTTGTCCTACGGACATTTCCCCCAGTGGGGGAATCTCCTGCGGCGCTATTTATAGAAAGGAGGATATAAAAGTGGCAAAGTCTCGTCTTCAGAAAGAAAATAACACATCTTTTCTTAAAAATGTGCTTATGCTGATGATAGCTCAGGTAGCAGTCAAGGTTCTCGGTCTTGTTTACCGTATACTTATAGTTGATGCTGAGGGCTTCGGCAATGTCGGAAACGGATATTATTCTACAGGCTATCAGATATATATGGTGCTGCTTGCGATATCCTCTATGGGAATTCCCAATGTCCTTTCCAAAATGGTATCCGAACGTGTCGCAAAGGGGGATTATATCGGTGCGAAGAAGCTTTTTAAGGTTTCTTTAACTCTCTTTACGTCGGTCGGAGCCGTATTAGGACTGCTTCTTTTTGCAGGCTCTGATTTTATCGCGAGTGATATACTTAAGGCTTCGGGCGTTAAATACACCCTTATGGTGCTGGCTCCCGCCGTGCCGTTGGTATCTGCTTCGGCGGTATTACGAGGATATTTCGCAGGAATGGGCAGTATGAAAGCCAACTCAACCTCGCAGGTAGTTGAACAGTTTTTCAACTGTGTTTTGTCAGTAGGTTTTGTTTATGCCGCGGTGGGTCAGGATACTGCTGTTATGGCAGCTGCAGGAAATCTTTCAACCACCCTTGCCTGTCTTGTAGCGGTAGTGTATCTTGTTATCTACTACAGAAGCCGCAGAAGTGAAATAGGAACGCTGTGTGCAGAGCAGACCGAACCTACAGAGGGTATCCCTGCTGAAAAACTTATCTGGGTCATCCTCGCAGTTTCAATTCCGTTCAGCATCAGCTCGCTAATATCCACTGCGAATTCTGCGATAGATACCGTTACGGTCAGCCGCTGTATTCAGAATGTTTTCGCTTCGGCTATAGCTGACCCTGTCGAGCTTGAAGAAACGGCAATGAACCTTTACGGAATTTTGCAAAAGGCTGAAACTGTAACACACCTGCCTATGGCGGTCAGCTCGACTTTATATGCCGCTATGGTGCCTGTTGTTTCGGCGGCATTCGCCAAAAATGATATGGAAGCGGCAAACCGCAAGATATCTTCTTCGGTATTTATGAGCTCGCTTATAATCTGTCCGTGTATGGGTGGACTTGTCGTACTTGCCGACCCAATACTCCGTATGCTTTATCCATCAGCACCAGAGGGCGCGCTGATTTTACAGCTTTTAGTAATCACTTTGCCCCTCTGCTCGCTGACCTATATATTAAACGGCGTGCTTTACGGCGCAGGAAAACTAAAGGTTCCTGCAATTGCTCTCGGTATAGGTGCAGTTGTAAAATTAGTTTTAAATATTGCACTTATCAGCATACCGTCGCTTAATATTTACGGCGCGGTCATCAGTACCATAACCTATCAGACGGTAGTATTCATTATCGAAACGGTAATTGTTTACAGAACGGTAGATATAAAGCTTAACTATAAGCAATCCTTCTTAAAGCCCGCACTATCAGCCCTTGTTATGAGCGGTGCAGTATGGGTCGCCTATATTCTTTTTGATAAGGCTTTGGGCAATACTGTTTCGACCATACTCTCGGTTTTGGTCGGCGTTATTGTTTATGCCACCGCCCTGTTTATCTTTAAAACATTTACTAAAGAGGATATTTTAGAGCTTCCTATGGGCACAAAGATCGCAAAGCTCCTTTCAAGGGTAGGAATTATGCGATGAAGGATTACAGCTATATCCTTTTTGACCTTGACGGTACTATATCCGACAGCGGTAGAGGCATTACGAATTCGGTAAGATATTCCCTTAAAAAGTTCGGCATAGAGGAAGAAGACTTAGAAAAATTAAAACGCTTTGTCGGTCCTCCGCTCTATGCTTCTTATGAAAAATATTACGGCTTTACACATGAACAAGCTGTTCGGGCGGTAGAGTATTACCGCGAGTATTATAACGCGGGCGGAATTTTTGAGCTTGAGCTTTATGACGGTATTACAGACCTGTTAAAATGTCTTAAAGAGTCGGGCAAGAAGATAATTTTAGCCACCTCAAAGCCCGAAATTTACGCCGAAAGAATAGCCGAGCACTTCGGCTTTAGAGAATATTTTGACAGCATTTCGGGAGCGTTGCTCGACGGAAGCCGAATCGAAAAGGCGGATATAATTACATACGCTCTTGGTAGAGTCGGCATAACCGATATTTCCGACTGCATTATGATAGGTGACCGAAGCTATGATGTTATGGGAGCCGCAGCCTTCGGTATGCACTCTATCGGAGTCACATACGGCTACGGTACAAGAGCCGAGCTTGAACAAGCGGGTGCAACCTACATTGCCGACAGTGCTCAAGCAATAAAAAAGCTATTAATTCAAAACAACAGTTAATGTGTTTTTATTTATATAACACAAAAGCCGAGGCATCCGCCCCGGCTTCGGGTGCTATTTCATCATTGTCTGTATGCCCGAAACGAAATCGCCGACTGCCTTCACAGCCTTAGTCGACCCCTTCTGGAGCTTATGGTCATTTCTCTTCATAAGCAATTTTCCTGCAGTCATTGCCACTGCGCCTAATGCGATACCTGTCATAGCACCCTTCGCAAATCCTTTTGCGTCTTTCATAAAAATCATCCCTCACTTTCCGTTTTTAGTATTGGCGAAAGTGAGGGATTTATTTTTAACAGTTTTAATTTTCAAAAAATTGTTTATGCCAAACGAGGAAGGTATAAACAGTCCATATTTTGCGGCTGTTATCCTCTTTGCCGGCTTTGTGGCGATCAAGCAGCCGAATGAGCTCCTTTGTGTTGAAATATTTTTCTGCAGTTTCGCTTAAAAACGCCTCTTTGACAATAGCCGAATAACCGTCCTCACGGAGCCATACTCTTATCGGCACGGGGAAGCCGAGCTTATCCTTGCGCGCCGTTCTCTCAGGCAGAGTCTTTTCTGCCGCAAGGCGAAGAGCCAGCTTTGTGGTCTTGGTATTAACCCTGTGCTTCATCGGAATACGCTCCGCAAGCTCTAAGACCTTTTTGTCAAGGAAGGGAACACGAAGCTCGAGAGAATTTGCCATACTGGTCTTGTCTGCCTTAAGGAGTATATCACCCACAAGCCACATATGAAGATCGAGATACTGCATCTTTGTGACCGTGTCGTAATCCTTGACTTCATCGTAGTATTTTTTGCAGATGGCCGTAGGGTCTAGGGCATTTTTTGCCACCTTTAAAAGCTTATTTCTTTCTTTTTTCGAGAAGATATAAGCATTTCCGATAAACCGCTCTTCGATAGTCTTTCCTCTTCGGACGATATAATTTATACCGTGCTTTTTAGGGAGTAGAGATGCGATTTTCGAGAGAACTCTGCGTACGCAGAACGGGAGCTTATCATAAGCGGTAAGCGTAATCGGCTCCTGATAAATTCTGTAACCGCCGAAAAGCTCGTCCGCGCCCTCACCGCTCATTACAACTTTTACGTGCTCAGCCGCAAGACGCGATACAAAGTAAAGCGCGATAGCGGCAGGGTCGGCAAGAGGCTCGTCCATTTGGTACTGAATTTTCGGAAAACATTCCCAATATTCTTCGGGAGTTATTTCTTTTGCGATATTTTCAACATTAATAGTTTTTGCAAAATCTTTTGCATAATTTATTTCATTATATTGGTCATTTTTGGATTTAAAACCGACCGTAAAGGTCTTATCAACGCTCGCCGCCTCGGCAATATAGCTTGAATCGATTCCGCTTGAAAGGAAAGAACCGACTTCAACGTCTGCGATTTTGTGAGCGGCGACCGACTCGCGTACTGCCTTATCGGTAAGCTCTGCCCATTCCTCGAGAGTACCTTCTTCTGCCTTAAAATCGGGACGGAAATAACGCTTTATCTCCATCTTACCGTCTTTATAGGTGAAGTAATGAGCAGGAGCAAGCTTATAAACATTTTTGAAAAATGTTTCTTCAACCGCCGAATACTGGAACGAAAGATAGTGAGCAAGAGCCTCCTCGTTCAACTCTTTTCGGAATGACGGATGAGGCAAAAAGCCCTTTATTTCCGAGCCGAAGATAAATGAGCCGCCCATATTTGCATAGTAAAAGGGCTTTATTCCGAAAATATCTCGACAACCGAAAAGCGAGCCGTCCTTAATGTTATGAATAACGAAAGCGTACATTCCGCGAAGTCTTTTCGGCAACTCCTCGCCCCACTCTTCAAAGCCGTGAATAAGCACCTCGGTGTCGCTTCTCGTCTTAAAGTCGTGACCTGCCGCTACTAGCTCTGCACGGAGCTCTAAAAAGTTATAGATCTCGCCGTTAAAGGTTATAACGAGAGAATGGTCCTCATTATACATCGGCTGGTCGCCGCCCTCAAGGTCGATGATGGAAAGTCTGCGAAATCCAAGACAGGCCGTCTCTCCGACGTACATACCCTCAGAGTCGGGGCCTCTGTGAATTATCTTGTTCATCATCGAATGAAGGACAGCTCCGTTATCGTTTATCTGATTTGTAAATCCGACAAATCCGCACATCTGATATTATCTCCTAAATGATTTTATATAATGATATTACCTTATCTGACCGTCGCCGTCAATAACATATTTGTATGATGTCAGTTCTCTGAGTCCCATAGGACCGCGCGCGTGAAGCTTCTGGGTAGAAATGCCTATTTCTGCGCCAAGCCCGAACTCTCCGCCGTCGGTAAAACGGGATGACGCGTTGACATAAACTGCGGCAGAGTCGACCGCCCTTTTAAAGTAATCAGCGTTTGCTTTATCGTTAGTGATGATTACCTCGCTATGATGGGTCGAGTATTTTGCGATGTGCGCTACCGCCTCATATACATCACTCACAACCTTGACCGAAATTTTATAATCCAAGAATTCCTTTGCATAGTCCTCTTCTGTTGCTAAAGTAGCATAGGGGAGAATAGCGCAGGTCTTTTCGCAACCGACAATTTCTACATTACCCTCTTTTTTCAGTCTGTCACAAATGACAGGCAAAGCCTCATCGGCTATATCCTCGGCAACTAGCAGGCTTTCTAAAGCGTTACATACCGACGGTCTTTGAACCTTTCCGTTAAATATTATATCCGATGCCATTTTTATATCAGCAGACGAGTCAACAAAGGCGTGGCAGTTGCCGGTGCCTGTTTCAATAACGGGAACGGTAGAGTTTTCTACCGCCGCTCGTATCAGTCCCGCGCCGCCTCTGGGAATCAGCACGTCTATATAACCATTCAGTGTCATAAGGTCGGTAGCTGATTTGCGGCTTGTATCGGTCACAAGCTGAATACAGTCGGCGGGAAGCCCCACGGATTCTACAGCCGCTCTCATAATTTCGGCGGTCTTGATGTTTGAGTTGATAGCTTCCTTACCGCCGCGAAGAATCACGGCAGAACCCGCCTTTAGGGCGATAGCCGCCGCGTCGCTCGTAACGTTGGGTCTGGCTTCATATATAATTCCAATAACTCCGAAAGGCACCGAAATTTTTGTTATTTTAATACCGTTCGGGCGGTCCGAAGTTTCTAGTATTCGGCCCACCGGGTCAGAGAGTGAGCAAAGAGCCTCTACAGCGTCCGCCATACCCGAAATTCTGTCAGAATTAAGCGCAAGACGGTCAAGCAAAGACTTTGTAAGTCCGCTTTTTTCGCCGTTTTCAAGGTCAATAGCATTTGCCGCGATTATCTCATCGGTATTTTCTCTGAGAGCCCTCGCGATCGATCTCAGCGCGTTGTCCTTTTGTTCTGTAGTGGCTAAAGCCAGCGTGCGTGCCGCCGCCTTTGCCTTTTCGCCCATAAAAATCAAACTGTTCATAATTATTTTTTCCTTATATGAGTTCCTATGACGTGTCCGTCAAAAATATCGAATATCTTTTTCGGGTTATCACCTGACATAATTATTGTTTCTATGTTATGCTCTAATGCGTATTTTGCCGCTTCAAGCTTGGTTCTCATACCGCCTGTACCCTTGTCTGAGCCGGAGCCGCCCGCATTGTTTATCGTTTCATCGGTTATTTCATAAATGGTATGTATAAGGCGTGCGTCAGGATTTTCTCTCGGATCGTCATCATAATATCCGTCAATGTCTGTAAGGATGATAAGTCCTTCAGCTTCGGTAAGTGCGGCAACTATAGCCGACAGGTTATCGTTGTCACCGAACACAAGCTCCTCGACCGACACCGAGTCGTGTTCGTTTACTATCGGCACAGCGCCGAACTGGAGCAGAGCGTGAAAGGTATTTATAATATTTTGCTTTCGGTCCTCGTGCTCTATAACGTCGCGATTAAGGAGTATCTGCGCCGTAACATATCCGTATTCTGAAAAATTTCGGTCATAAAGACTCATAAGGTCGGCTTGTCCGACAGCCGCAGCTGCCTGTTTGCCCTTTGTGTCAGAGGGACGGGCAGAAAGCCTTAACCTGTTGACACCTACAGCCACAGCGCCTGATGATACTATGATAACTTCTATATCACGGTTGCGAAGATCGCTCACTACTCGGCAAAGCTGTTCTATACGGCGAAGATTTGGCTTGCCGTTTTCATAGGTCAGGGTAGAAGAGCCGACCTTTATAACTATTCTTTTGAAATTCTTAAAATCCATTTCAAAACACCTCAAAACACATTATACCACTTTTGTTTACAATTTACAATTTATACTTTATTTTTCAACAATTATAAAGTATAATACTAAATAATGCAAACTTTAATTATTTTTGAGAGGTTTAAAATGAGTTTATTATCGAAACTTTTCGGCAATTACAGTGAAAAAGAAATAAAAAGAATTTTGCCTTTGCAAAAAAGAGTGCTTGATCTTGAAGAAGAGTACAGAGCTCTTTCGGATGAGGATCTTAAAGCTAAAACAGAGGAATTTAAGTATAGACTTCAGAATGATGAAACCTTGGATGATATTTTGCCTGAGGCATTTGCCGCTTGCCGCGAGGCGGGTGACCGTGTGCTCGGTATGCGCCACTTCCCCGTACAGATAATCGGCGGTATCGTGCTCCATCAGGGAAGAATCAGCGAGATGAAGACAGGTGAAGGTAAGACCCTTGTTGCAACCCTGCCGGCATACTTAAATGCGCTTTCTGGCAAGGGTGTCCACATTGTTACTGTCAACGATTACCTCGCAAAGCGTGACTCGGAGTGGATGGGCAAGCTCTACCGCTTTATGGGTCTATCGGTCGGTCTTATAGTTCACGGTATGTCTAACGAGGAGAAAAAGGAAGCCTATAACGCAGATATAACCTATTGCACCAATAATGAGCTTGGCTTCGATTATCTGCGCGACAATATGGTGATTTACAAGGAAAACCGTGTTCAGCGCGGCCACAACTTCGCCATTGTCGACGAGGTCGACTCTATCCTTGTCGATGAGGCGAGAACTCCCCTTATCATTTCGGGTCAAGGTGATAAATCGACCGATCTGTATACCCGCGCTAACCGTTTTGCAAAATCGCTTAAGTGTGTCAAGGTTACCGAGGTAAACGATAAAATATCTGACGAGGAGCAGGATTTTGACGGCGATTATGTTGTTGACGAAAAGGCAAAGACCTGTGTGCTGACCCCGTCAGGCGTTAAAAAGGCGGAGGAATATTTCGGACTGGAAAACCTTAACGACGCCGAGAATATAACCGTTTCTCACCATATTCAGCAGGCTATACGCGCCCACGGTATTATGAAGCGCGACGTTGACTATGTCGTCAAGGATGGCGAGGTCATCATTGTTGACGAATTTACAGGCCGTCTTATGTTCGGACGCCGCTATAACGAGGGACTTCATCAGGCTATTGAAGCCAAGGAGGGCGTAAAGGTCGCCCACGAGTCCAAGACCCTCGCATCCATCACATTCCAGAATCTTTTCCGTCTGTACGGTAAGCTTTCGGGTATGACAGGAACGGCTATGACCGAGGAGGGCGAATTCAGAGAGATATACCGTCTCGACGTTATTGAGATACCTACAAATAAAGAGGTTATCCGTGTTGACGAGCCCGACGTTGTTTATAAGAGTGAAAAGGCTAAGTTTAATGCCGTTATCGATCAGATAGAAGAGTGCAATAAAATAGGTCAGCCTGTGCTTGTGGGTACAGTTACCATCGAAAAGAGCGAGATATTAAGCTCAATGCTCAAGCGCCGCGGAATAAAACACAACGTTCTCAACGCAAAGCATCACGAAAAGGAAGCCGAGATAATTGCTCAGGCAGGAAAATTCGGTGCAGTTACAATCGCCACCAATATGGCAGGACGAGGCACCGATATTATGCTCGGCGGTAATGCCGAATATCTTGCCAAAAGTGAGCTTAAAAAGACAGGCTACAGTGATGAGATAATCGCCGAGGCAACAGGCTACGGCGACACCGAGGATGCCGATATATTAAAGGCAAGAGACGAATATGCGGAGCATTATTCACAGTTTAAAAAAGAAATAGCTCCCGAAGCCGATAAGGTAAGGGGAGCGGGCGGACTTTTCATAATAGGTACCGAGCGTCACGAATCTCGCCGTATAGATAACCAGCTCAGAGGCCGTGCAGGACGTCAGGGAGACCCAGGCCGCACACGCTTTTATGTTTCTATGGAAGACGACCTTATGCGTCTTTTCGGCGGTGAGAGAATGGCGGCTATGATGAATACCCTCAATGTTGATGAGGATATGCCGCTGCAAAACGGTATGCTATCACGTTCTATCGAGTCTGCTCAGGGCAAGATAGAGGGCAGAAACTTTGCTATCCGTAAGAGCGTACTCGAGTATGACGATGTTATGAACCGTCAGAGAGAGCTTATCTATGCTCAGAGAAACAAGGTGCTTGACGGCGAGGATATTCAGGAAACGGTTAAGAAGATGATAGGTGATTTCATCGACACTTCGGTAAACGAATATCTTGACGGAGAGACCTCTGATGATTGGAATCTTGGCGGACTTCGCGAATTCTTTGCAGGCTGGTTGCTCGGCGATGAGGAGCTTAACTACAGTGTTGAAGAGCTCAATAATATAGAGCCTGGCGATGTTGCAGAGACCTTAAAGGGAAAGGCGTATTCGCTTTACGAAGCACGTGAAGAGGAGTTTGGCTCGGAGATTATGCGCGAGATGGAGCGCGTAATGCTGCTGAAGAGTGTTGATACCAACTGGATGGAGCATATTGACGCTATGGATCAGCTGAAGCAGGGCATAAATCTTCGCGCCTACGGTCAGCACAACCCCGTTGTCGAGTACCGAAATGAGAGCTTTGATATGTTTTCTGCTATGACCGATGCTATCCGTGAGCAGACTGCAAAGCTGGTGCTTACCGTCCGTATCCGTAAGGATGAGGAGATAAAGCGCGAAAAGGTTGCTGAGGAATCGAATACAGCAGGAGACGGCACAGTATCTACCACCGTTCGCGGCAAGGGCGCAGTATCAAAGAATGCGTTTTGTCCCTGTGGAAGCGGAAAGAAATATAAACGCTGCTGCGGCCGCGAAGACTAAAAAATCGGCAAAATAAGCGCCGAACAAAAGCCACGACTTAAAAGTCGTGGCTTTTTAAGTCTTTTTCCTCGCTCGAAGTATCTACATACATCTTCGCTCGGAGAATAAACTTTCTGCATCTTATTTTGCCTGATTTTTATAATTCTTCACGTAATACATATTAATTCGGAGAAAACAATTTCCACATCCAAATTCGGCGGATTTTTTGACGTCTTTTCGAGCCGCGAAGACTAAAAAATCGGCAAAATAAACGCACAACAAAAGCCACGACAGTCGTGGCTTTTTAAGTCTTTATTCATTTTACTTGCAATAATTTTCAATATACCCGTCTATTGCAGAGGCGATTATTTTTTCTGCTTCGGCGCGGTTGCTGACCTCGTTTACAGCCGTTTCCTTGCCCTCGAGCTCTTTATATACCTTGAAGAAGTGCTTCATTTCCTCAAAGATATGCTTGGGTATCTGGTCGATATCGGTATAGCAGTTATATGACGGATCATCAAAGGGTATGGCGATTATCTTTTCGTCACCCCTGCCGTTATCCACCATTGATATAACACCGACGGGATAACAACGGACGCTGGTCATCGGACCAAGCTTCTGCGAGCAGAGCACCAGCACGTCAAGCGGATCGAGGTCGTCGGCATAAGTTCTCGGGATAAAGCCGTAATTAGCAGGATAGTGGGTAGAGGTATGGAGGATTCGGTCAAGGATAAGTATACCTGTTTCCTTATCAAGCTCATACTTGCATTTACTGCCCTTTTCGATCTCGATTACGGCAATAAAATCTTTAGGGGTTATTCTCTTAGGGTTAATGTTGTGCCAAATGTTGCTCAAGGTTTTCCCTCCGATTATTTATTTTCTAAGGCTGTTATCTTTGCAACTCGGTTTGCGTGTCTACCGCCCTCAAATTCAGTATCTACAAATATATCGGCAAGCTCAAGAGCCGTACCTATACCGATAACTCTGCCACCGAGGCAGAGAATATTTGTATCGTTATGAAGACGCGTGTATTTTGCGCTGAAATGCTCGCTGCAGACGGCGGCACGGATGCCCTTTATCTTGTTTGCGGCGATACTCATACCGATGCCTGTTCCGCAGACGAGGAAGCCCCTTTCACATTCGCCGCTTATTATATTTGCGCATACCTTCTCGGCAATATCGGGGTAATCTACCGACACCTGCTCGTAAATTCCGGAATCGACTACCTCAAAGCCTCTGCTTTCAAGGTGCTCCTTTATTGCGTTTTTATGTTCGAGACCGCCGTGGTCACATCCTATTGCGATTTTCATAAATTTATTTCTCCTTGCTTCTTTTTCAATTCTCTTTCCGCCTGAGGCAATCTCAGGTAAAACGGCATAAGCTTATCTGCTTGGACCGATTCATATTCCAAAGCCGCCAAAGCCACGCCCGAAGCGGTCTGGTATCTGCTTTGCTCGTCTGCGACAGTAATATTGCCGCCTGCATACTTTTCAAAAAGACCTGCGCCGTCTCCGACTATTATTATATTGTCCTGTATTGAAGATAATTCCTGCAACAGCTCATCTATCATAAGAGCACGGTCGTCACAAAGCCTTGTAATAACCTTGTCGCTTACCTTGAAAAGCGCATTATACACCTGATTACAACGTGCGTCCATAACGGCGCATACAATACAATCTGTATTGCGGAAATTTTCGGCGATAGTGCGAAGGGTGGATACCGCATAACAAGGTATTTTTCTCGGCGCGGCAAGCCCCTTAATAGCGCTGATGCCAATACGTATGCCTGTAAATGAGCCGGGGCCGCTACTGATAGCGAGAGCGTCGATATCTCGCATTTCTAAATCTGCTTTATCAAGCATACTCTTGACCATAGGCATCAGCGTCTGAGAGTGGGTCATTTTCACATTTGTGAAATCGGAAGCGATAATAACTCCGTTTTCCGCTACAGCCGAGGAGGCGGGACCCGCAGAGCATTCTAAGGCTAAAATCTTCATAATCCCTCTCCCGTTACTGTAATTTTGCGTACGTTATCATCTATCCGCTCAAATTCAACCGTGATTACCTTACCCTCGAGCGCATTTTCAATATTTTCGCTCCACTCAGCGGCAATAACACCGCCCGACTCAAGATAATCAAAATACCCTGTGGAGTAAAGATCCTCCCAGCTTTCGACCCTGTACATATCAAAGTGATAAAGAGAAAGTCTGCCGCCTGTATATTCATTTACAAGGGCGAAGGTGGGTGAGGTTACCTGACCTTCAAAACCAAGACCCTTTGCGAGTCCTCTTGTAAAGCAGGTTTTTCCCATACCCATACCGCCGCGAAAGGCGATGACCTCTCCGCCCGAAAGCTTGTATGCAAGTCTTTCGGCAAATTGTTCGGTCTCGGCAGGACTGTAGGTTATAACTTCTATCATCAGAACAGACCCGTTATATTGCCTTGGTCATTAATATCAATATTATTGGCGGCAGGAACCTTCGGCAGTCCTGGCATTGTCATAATAGAGCCGGTGAGAGCCACAACAAAGCCTGCGCCTGCAGATATCTTGACCTCACGTACGGTGACCGTAAAGCCGGTAGGCCTTCCGAGCGCCTTCTCGTTATCGGATAGTGAATACTGAGTTTTTGCCATACAAACAGGCATACCCTGTCCGAGCTCTTCAATATCCTTTATGTTCTTTTCAGCCTCGGCGGTGAAAGCAACACCGTCTGCGCCGTAGATAGTCTTAGCGATAGCGCTTATCTTTTCCTTGATCGAGAGGTCTGCGTCATAAATAGGAGCGAAGTTCGAAGGCTTTTCACAAGCGGCGACTACCTTTCGGGCTAAGTCAACAGCGCCCTCGCCGCCCTTGGCAAACACTTCGGACAGAGCAAAGTCAGCACCCAACTCTTCGCAGTAGTCGGCGATCATCTGAAGCTCAGCATCGCTATCGGTGCCGAAGCGGTTGATGGCAACGACTACAGGAACACCGTACTTCTTCATATTTTCGATATGTGCGCCGAGGTTTACGATACCTTTATTCAGTGCGTCAAGATTTTCAGCAGCAAGGTCGGATTTCTGAACGCCGCCGTTGTATTTGAGTGCGCGGACGGTCGCAACAAGAACGACCGCAGAGGGGATGAGTCCTGCAAGACGGCACTTGATATCCATAAACTTTTCTGCACCGAGGTCAGAACCGAAGCCGGCTTCGGTAATCGTGTAATCAGCAAGCTTTAAAGCGAGCTTTGTGGCACGGACCGAGTTACAACCGTGAGCGATATTTGCGAAAGGACCGCCGTGCATAATAGCGGGGGTATTCTCGAGAGTTTGAACAAGATTAGGCTTGATAGCATCCTTAAGAAGAGCCGCCATAGCGCCCTCAGCTTTCAGGTCTCTTGCAAAGACAGG
The DNA here is from genome assembly GCA_045591645.1 of Acutalibacteraceae bacterium. Taxonomy (GTDB): domain Bacteria; phylum Bacillota; class Clostridia; order Oscillospirales; family Acutalibacteraceae; genus SFWF01. Next base: position 26,774 of record JAZNTG010000003.1, read on the forward strand.
CTTATTGTCATAGGTATAAGCAACAAGGATGTTGCCAAGTCGGCGCTTTAAGTCCTGAAGATCACTGCAAAGGCAGAGTATTGCCATAACCTCGCTCGCAACGGTGATCTGGAAGCCGTCCTCACGGGGGATGCCGTTGACCTTGCCGCCAAGACCTACATTCACATAACGAAGCGCACGGTCATTCATATCAAGACAACGCTTGAATACAATTCTTCTCTGGTCGATGCCGAGGGCGTTACCCTGCTGCAGATGGTTGTCAAGCAGCGCGCAAAGCAGATTGTTTGCCGCGGTAATAGCGTGCATATCACCCGTAAAGTGAAGATTGATATCCTCCATCGGAACGACCTGAGCATATCCGCCGCCTGCCGCGCCACCCTTGATTCCGAAAACGGGACCGAGTGACGGCTCGCGTAGCGCGATAACGGCATTCTTTCCGATAAGAGGCATAGCCTGTCCGAGACCGACGGAGGTAGTGGTCTTTCCTTCACCTGCGGGGGTGGGGTTGATAGCAGTAACTAAGATAAGCTTTCCATCAGGTCTGTCCTTTACCCTTTCGAAAAGTTCTTCGGAAAACTTGGCCTTGTATTTTCCATACAGTTCAAGATGGTCAGCGTCTACTGACAGTTTTTTTGCAATTTCCGTAATGGGGAGCATTTTGGCGCCCTGAGCAATTTCGATATCCGAAAGCATTAAAATCACCTCATAAATTTCTGCAAAACGCAGATTTTTTTACTAGTGATAACAGTATAACATATTTTTTGGAAATATAAAAGAGTTTACTTGCAATTATTCTTATAATATAATAAAATAAATTAGCAAATTGTTTTACAGGGGGTGCCGATATGGCGAGAAGATCTATGAGCGGAATAGCCGATTATATTCGCGAGACCGATAAAATTATGCTGCTGCTCGTTTTCTTTACGACAGCCTATGGGTGTGTTGCCGTAATGTCGGCGACCCGATATACAGAGAGCTTGTCTCAGTTTTTTACACAGTGTATATCAGGCTTTGCAGGGCTGATCGCTGCAATCATCATTTCAAACATAGATTTCAAAGAAATGCTCAAAAGGTGGTATATCGCCGCGCCGCTCGGGCTTATTCCCGTTATTCTGACCTTCTTTATAGGCTTTGCACCTGCAGGCACCGACGATAAGGCGTGGCTGCTGCTGCCCGGTGGAATTTCTTTTCAGCCGTCTGAGCTTTTAAAGGTCTGCTTTATCATAACATTTACGGCTCATTTAGGATATGCAAAAGAGCACAATATAAATAAACTGAAGACCCTGATCCCTGTAGTTATTCACGGTGCTTTTCCCGTAGGACTAATACTCTTTCAGGGTGATGCGGGAACAGCGCTTATCTTTGGCTTTATGTTTATTTGTATGATGTTTGCTGCAGGGCTTAGAATAAGATATTATGTCATTGCCGCCGTTGGACTCTTAGCTTCGTCACCGCTAATATATTTCTTTGTTATGAATGACGATCAGCGTTCGCGAATACTCGGTATGTTTGACCTTGAGGATGATCTGCTCGGCGCCGATTATCAGCAGTGGCAGGGAAGAATAGCCCTTGCAAACGGCGGAGTAACGGGTCAGGGGCTTTTCAAGGGAGAGCTTACTCAGTCAAATATTGTCCCGGAGGGATATAACGATTTTATATTTGTAAGCATCGGGGAGGAATTAGGACTTCTCGGCTGTTTTGCAGTTGTTATACTGCTTGCTGCCATATGCCTTCGCTGTATAAAGGTGGGCAGACTCTGCTCTGATGACAGGGGGATGTACATCGCGGTCGGAGTCTTTGCAATGATATTCGGACAAACGGTGATAAATCTCGGTATGTGCATCTCGGTGCTCCCCGTAATAGGTGTAACACTGCCATTCTTCAGTGCAGGAGGAACAAGTCTCCTTTGTCTTATGCTTTCGGTAGGGTTAGTGGTCAGCGTCTATAAGCACAGGAATTCAAGAACAATCTATCTGCATAACTAAGGACGGAGACAGCACTTACTCCGTCCTTTGATATTTTTTTGTTGCAATATGTCTGGTTTTGTTGTAAAATGGATTTGTTAATAAATTGTGAACGGAGGATTTCTCTATGGCATTCCGCGCAGATGGAAAAAGAGTAAAAAAGGCGGATCCTATGTATACAGTGGTTCCGTACATAATGAATAAAAGAAACGACGCTATGAATATGACTACCGTTGATATACCGGTAGAGCCTATTCAGAACTATATTAACGCAAAACGTAAGGAAGGCGTCAGAATGAGCCATATGTCGGTCGTTATGGCGGCATATCTTAGAACTGTTTACGAGTTCCCGCTTCTTAATAACTTTATCGTTAATAAGAAGATATACACACATAAGGAATTCAAGGTTGCAATGGTCGTGCTTAAGAGTCTTGCTACTCAGGAAGAAACTATGTCCAAGGTCAAATTTGAACTTGATGACAATATTTTCGAGGTAAACGAAAAGGTAGTGGCTTATGTTGAAGATAACCGCAAGGAAACTACTGTTAACAATACCGATAAGATGATAAGCTTTCTCGTATCCATGCCGGGAGTTGCAAATATCGCAGTCGGACTTTTCAAGCTGCTTGACCGTTACGGACTTCTGCCGAAATTTATTACCGACCTTTCTCCCTTTCACACCTCTATGACTTTAACAAATCTCGCTTCGATCAGAACCAATCATATTTACCATCATATCTATAATTTCGGTACCACAAGCGTATTTATCGCTATGGGTAAAAACCGCGAGGTTGCAAAGAAGAAGAACGGCGAGATCGTATTTGAAAAATGTATGCCGCTCGGCGTTGTAATGGATGAGCGCATCTGTTCGGGACTTTATTTTGCAACAGCCTTCCGCAAATTCAGAAATTATCTTGAAGATCCTTCGCTTCTCGAAGCAAAACCTGAGAAAAAAGATTAAAATTTTGTTTTTGACATCTTGATTTTTATGTTATTTTGATATATCATATTAAATGATGTAAAAATACATTTTTTGGAGGATATTATTATGTTAGTTTCTGCAAAAGAAATGCTGAACAAGGCTAAGGCAGGCAAGTATGCCGTAGGTCAGTTCAACATAAACAATCTTGAATGGACAAAGGCTATCCTGCTCACCGCTGAGGAGCTGAAATCTCCGGTTATCCTTGGTGTTTCCGAGGGCGCAGGTAAGTATATGTGCGGCTACAAGACCGTTGTCGGAATGGTAAAGGGAATGATCGACGAGCTCGGAATCACCGTTCCCGTTGCTCTCCACCTTGACCACGGCTCTTATGAGCACGCAAAGAAGTGCATTGAAGCAGGCTTCTCTTCCGTAATGTTCGACGGATCGCACTATTCTATCGAAGAGAATATTGAAAAGACTAAGGAGCTTGTTGAGCTCACTAACAAGCTTGGTCTCTCTCTTGAGGCAGAGGTAGGCGCTATCGGCGGTGAAGAAGACGGAGTTATCGGCGGCGGTGAGGTTGCTGATCCTGCAGAGTGCAAGATGATTGCTGACCTCGGTGTTACAATGCTTGCCGCAGGTATCGGTAACATCCACGGAAAATACCCTGAAAACTGGGCAGGTCTCAGCTTCGACACCCTCGCTGCTATTCAGGAGCTCACAGGTGAAATGCCCCTCGTTCTCCACGGCGGCACAGGAATCCCTGCTGATATGATAAAGAAGGCAATCTCTCTCGGCGTTTCCAAGATCAATGTTAATACCGAGTGCCAGCTCGCTTTCGCAGCAGAGACCAGAAAGTATATTGAAGAGGGTAAGGACCTTGTAGGCAAGGGCTTTGACCCGAGAAAGATCCTCGCTCCCGGCGTAGAAGCTATTAAGGCTACTGTTAGAGAGAAGATGGAGCTCTTCGGATCAGTTGGCAAAGCTTAAAAAATAATCATAATTGGTACAGAACAAAAGCGGTTCACAAATTGTGAGCCGCTTTTTCAACTCCTTCGCTGCTTAAGCATTGACATTCAAAAGGAGTTATGTTAGAATAAAGTCAGAGATAATATAAGGGGTGTCGGATGTGGTTATTTCAAAGATAATTCACGGTTCGTCGCTCGGTATTCCAAGGCAAATAGCATTATTAAACCGATAATCACTTGTTTTGATAATATAAGCGCACAAACCGTGAAGTATAAGCGGCTTGTGCGCTTTTTAATTTTGAGACGAGGGACGGTTCCTCGATAAGACGAGGGACGGTTCTGTGATTGAATAATATAGGAGAGGGTAGCATGAAACTTAGAAAACTTATTCTAATGCTATTGGTGGTCGTGATATTGGCTTCGTTAGTTACAATACTTTTCACAAAACCTGTAATCTTTTACAGGGTAAAAGAATGGACTGATTACGAAATCTGGAGCGATATATCAGGCATTGGACAACCTGATGAATCTGCGCCAAAAGAGGCTGCTGTGACCTTTAACGGTGTTACTTATAGCGGAGAATATGATTTAACAAAGGTAAAAGTTCCCTATCTTTTCAAAATGCATCGCTACAATGGCGATGATGTTGATTTTTATACCAACGCCGATACGGGAGAATTGGTCAAGATCCAACTTGATATCGATAGGCAAGATGTTAGCACGGTGGATGAGGAATATTGCAGACAGGTTGCAGATGAACTAGCACAGGATTATATAAAGCTCAAAAAGTACGAGGTTGAATCAAAAAGAACTGATTTTGGAAATAATTTTATTTGCTATTTCAGTTATTACAGGGAGATAGGCGGATACAAGACGTCAGACGGTCTTCGAATCGGTGTTGACGGCAACGGTAATATCACATATTTTGAGTCATATATGTTAGGCTCTTTCTCGAATGTATTGTATGTAAAAACGCCTAACGAAGATAAGGTCGATGAAGCTTTTAATAAAGCAATACCTGAGCTTTTCGATCACCGAATGACAGATAATCTTATAAAGAACGAATACGTAATAGATGATATTACCATTGTTAAAACACCTGATGGCAAAATAGCATATCTTTATGAAGTGACACTGTATTATTATTACGATGCCGTTGATCAGGACGGGGTTCGAATTGAACTTAAGATTCATGATGACATGTACTTTGTTTTAGTTTAAAAGAAGATCGGGGAAGCAAGACAGGGACCGTTCTCTGTCTTAGCTAAAAATGTTTCTGATTTAATTCTGAGCGTTTTACAAAAGTTCGGCTTATACGCAAAAGGAACCGTCAATATCGGCGGTTCCTTTTGTGTTGGTTGGCGTCAGAGCCAGCGTTCAAGGTTATGTGGCGCAGAGGGAATAAGTATCCCCTTTCACATAATACCCGACTTTCGAGCAAAAGTCAATAGTCAATATTCGACTATGGTAATATTCATACGAGGTGATTAGTATGAATATTAGTGAAAGATTAAGAGCACTTAGAGAAGATAGAGAACCGCCGATTAATCAAACAGAGTTGGGAAAGGCATTAAATAAAAGCCAAAAAGCAATTTCCAGATTAGAAACAGGAACTGCACATCTACAGGAAGACGACCTTATAGCATACTGTAAATTCTTTAATGTTTCCGCAGACTATATACTTGGATTGCCAAAAGGACTGAAATATCCCGAAAGATAAGATTAAAAAAGTATTGACAAATTTTAAAAAAGGTTTATAATAAAAACAGTAACAATTACTACTTTGATTTGAAGGAGATTTTGACTATGAAATATGCAGGAACAAAGACCGAACAGAACCTCTGGACCGCTTTTGCGGGCGAGAGTCAGGCAAGAAACAAGTATACATACTTTGCATCGGTAGCAAAGAAGGAGGGCTATGAGCAGATCTCTGCTATCTTCCAGAAGACTGCAGATAACGAAAAGGAACACGCTAAAATGTGGTTTAAGGAGCTCGGAGAGCTCGGCGACACCGCAAAGAACCTTCTTGCCGCCGCTGAGGGCGAGAATTATGAGTGGACCGATATGTACGATACCTTTGCAAAAGAGGCGGACGAGGAAGGCTTCCCCGAGCTTGCTGCTAAATTCCGTGCAGTAGCCGCTATCGAGAAGAGCCATGAGGAAAGATACAGAGCACTTCTTTCAAATGTTGAGATGCAGAAGGTATTTGAAAAGAGCGAGGAAACTATGTGGGAGTGCCGCAACTGCGGACATCTCGTTATGGGTAAAAAGGCTCCCGAGGTGTGCCCCGTCTGCGCTCATCCGAAGTCATATTTTGAAGTCAGAGCAGAAAACTATTAATAAGAATAATTAAAGCGGATAGCCTCGGCTATCCGCTCAATTTTTATTTTACACTTGCCTTGTAAATAGTTTTTGAATAGTACTTTTCTCCTGCCCTCAGTACCGCTGACGTAACATAGGGGATGTTGGGCGCATCGGGGTAGCCTTGTGTTTCAAGACAGACAGCTGCATATTTATCGAGCTTTGTGCCTTTTTTTCCGACAGTGTCGATAAATGCCGAGGTATAGACCTGAACACCTATCTGGTCGGTATAGCAGTCAAGAGTAATTCCGTTGTCGACACAGTGTATTGAAGAGTTCAGATATAATTCATCTCTTGACGCTTTACAGGGGAAGAAGTTGTCGATACCGTTATTTGTATGTGCTATATCTGGGTCGCCGCTCAGCAGTATGTCCTTTAAAAGGACAGGCTTTCGAAAATCGAAAACAGTATCCCTTACAGGTCTGATAAGACCCGTAAAGAGTGCATCATGGTCAACAACACCGTAAGCGTCAGCCTTGACCTGTAAAGAGTGGTTAAGTATAGATTTTCCGCTTGTTGCACCGTTAAGATTAAAATACGAATGGTTTGTGAAGCCTGCAACCGTATCCTTATCGCACTCTGCAAAATACTCTATAGTAAGCTCTGTATCGCAGAGAGTATATTTTACAGTGAACTTTAGATTTCCCGGAAAGCCTTCTTCACCGTCTTTTGAGAGAATTGAGCCTGCAATCCAGTTTTCACCAAATTCTATATCGTACATTCTGAAGCTAAAGCCCGTATATCCGCCGTGCAGACAGTTTTTGCCGTTGTTATTTCTCGGCAAAGTGTATTCGGTTCCGTTAAGAGTGAATTTTCCGCCTGCGATTCGGTTACCGAAGCGTCCGACAGTAGCACCGAAATAAGTACCTCTGTCATTATCGTAGCCTGCGGCATCGTCATAACCGAGCACGATATCGGTCATAACTCCGTATTCATCAGGGACAAAAAAACTCACAAGGTTTGCACCGAAGTCGGATATTGAAGCTGTAGCCTTTCCGCTGTCAATGGTGTAAAGGGTTACCTGCTCGCCTTTGTTGGTCATCCCGAATCCTCTTGTAGTTACCATAAATATTCCTCCTCTGCTTACATAATTATTGTATTTATAGCTAACTTTTCAGCCGTGTTTTTTATATTGGTGTGGCAGGTGAAGAGAATAAGCTGGTGCTCATTTGAAAATTCACGTAGGAATTTCATTGCTTTTTCAGCTCTCTTATCATCATATTGAGCAAGGCTGTCGTCCATTATAAGCGGCAAAGCGTCCCTATCCTCGCTGATTAGCTTTATAAGTGCTAATCTGAGCGACAGATAAGCCTGATCAACCGTGCCCGCACTTAAAAACTGCCATTCGCGAGCTGTGAACACACCGTCGCGGTTGACACTTATGTCAAGCTCCTTAGAAATGTCGAGGGATGAATATGCGTTATCGGTCAGCGCTGAAAAGATTCTTGATGTATCGGCTTCAAGTGCTCCGCCAAAGCTTTGACGCATAGCGGCTGCGGCTTCATTCAGAGCTTCAAGTGCTATATCTGTCGAAAGGCAGAATTCCCTTTGAGCTGTAATGTTTCTTTCAAGCTCTGCTTTTTTGAGCTCAAGCACAGGAACAGTCCTGCCGCCCGAGGTAACAGCCTTTAGCTTACCCTTTAAAGTAGCCAGCTCCTCGCGTATTTTGCCTGACTCAAGGGTGAAGGACTTTATTTTATCCTTTGCAGACTCGGCTTCTTCAGGGGTTATATCCCTAAGAGTTTCATCTGCGTTTAGGTCGTTCAGTCGGGTGACAGCCTCCTCATAGCTCTGACAGTTGGTCGAATCAGCGGCTAAATTGCGCATTATATCTGCTGAGGACAGCTCGCCGAGAAGGCGTTCGATTTCTGCCGCTATTTCTAAAGCATCAGACTTATGGGCAACGTGACCGAAGGGCTTGCAAAGAGCGGACAGTGCGCTTTCGGCATCAAGCAGCTGAGATCTTACACTAATAACTTCCTCTTGCTTTGTGAGAAGCTCAGCCTGTTTAGCGGAGAGTAACGCTTTTTTACCGCCCTGCTCGATAAGCTGGGTATTTATCTCGCTGCTGACATTACGAAGCTCATCCTCCGCGGCGACAATTCTCTTTAGTATGCCGTCGAGCTCGCTCTGAGTTTTTATAAGCTGTTCGCTGATATCGCTGTCCGATACCGAGCGTCTCAGAACAAAGCTGAGTATAAAGAGTACAAGACCGACTGCCGCACCGACTATCTCTCCGTATAAAAGGGGAGTATTGTACCTTACAGTGAATGCGGAGGCAACACCAAATATGAATATGAGCGCCAAACCTATTATCAAAAGAGCAAGATTAGTTTTTTTCTGAGGCTTTGCCGACGAGGCTATCTGCAGCGCCGTCAGTGTTTCTCGTACCTTATTTGCACGGCTGTCAAGCTCATAAAGACGGTTTTCAAGCTCCTGCTTTCGGACATTCAATGACTCGGACAATGAGCTTTTATCGTCAACCGAGAGAGCGTTTAGTTCATTTTTAACAGCTTCTACTGCACTGTTTTTATCGTCAAGCGATTTTTCAAAAGCAGTAACAGCGCTTACCGCCTCTTTGATACGGTCGGCATATTGCTTGGTAGCATAGCTGCCGTCCCCAAGTGCCAGCGCCCCTTTTGCTTTTTCGCCTGCCTTGCAGGCTTCGATATATTTGGTCAGATTGGCGCGTTTTTTAAAGAGATCTGCCTTTTTCATAATCGCAAAAAGCCGGTCACCCTCAGCTTTTACGGCCCGAGCTTCGCGTTCCTTTTCGACAATCAAAGCTTCAAGCGCGGCAGCTTCCTTTTCACGTTCACGTGCGGCTTTCATCTCCTCGTCAAGTTCAGAGAGCTCGGCTACGGCCTTATCATAGCTACCTATCTTCTTGCTTTTAGACATAAGCGCTTCCTTGGCTTTTCTGAGGCGGGAAGCAACTAATTCCTGAGAAATGTCTTCATTACCGCTGGAGGCGATGTTGGAAAGTCTTCCGTTTATTTCGCTCTCTGCGGCGGCATCCTTTGCGGGAGCTCCGAGAGAGCCGATAAACACGCTCTTTTCAAAAGCGGCTTCACTGAGTCCGAAAACGGAGCTTCCTATGTCACCTTTGCCCGAGACGCTTTCACTAATTTCAAGATCAATGTTTGTAAGGGTTATTCTATCGGTGGAATTTGAGCCTTTGAATTCTCTATCCAAACGATAGTTTTTGCCCTTATGAGAGAACTCGATGCTTCCCGCCATAAGCGTTGAATCCCACGGCATATATTTCTTGCGAAGATTCTTCAGCGTATCTGAAACTCTTCCGCCGTTGCCGTAAAACATCATTTTAATAAAGGACATAACGGTGGATTTGCCTGCTTCATTCTCGCCGTAAATAACATTAAAGCCGTCCGAAAAGTCCATTTTGTAGTTTTTTAATTTACCGAAGGAAACGATATTTACAGATTTAATCTTCATTATATGCCACCTCCGAATCAAAAGCACCGAGCCCGAGGTATAATGCCGATTCATAGATCGGCTTATCTGTCTCATTTGCCGCAGCTATTTTTTGGAGCATTTTCTTCACAAAAACACCCCTGAGCGAAACCTCATTTTTAAGCAGATCAAGGTCATATGCTTTTTTTGTGCGATCCTTCACCTTTACAAAATAAAGCTTATCCTTCAAAATCTGTAGAATTTCCGCAGTTTTTAATGTGATGCTTTGGTCGAGCGAGCCCGTAAGAATGATTTTATAAAGATCGTTTTCAAAGCCCTCGCCATATGTGACAAAAAGCTTTTTGAGTACGATATCTGCGGCATTTATTGAAGAGGTCACAGAGGAAACGTCAATTTTTTCTGTCCTGTGCACACGGCGACATAGTTTTACGAAAGAAAGCTCGCAAGAGTCCTTTGAGAGTATACCTGCATATCCGCCGTGAACACCCTCTTCGTCAAAGCCCTGACCCTCGGGAGAGCCTGGGTATGACAGATAGGTGCTACCAAGCTTGGATATTCCCGTACGCTTATGTATATGGCCGAGAGCCAAATAATTTACGCCCGAGTTTTCAATAAACTCTTTGCCGATAGGGTTGTAAGGACTGTTCTTATCTGCGCCGAGGTCGGCGTGTAAGAGCATTATATTCACAAAACCGTCCTCTGGAAGAACGGTGTTAAACTCACAAGGCTCCATAGAAGAATGAGCGAACGAACGGCCGATAACACGAACGCCGAGGTCACGAAACTCTTTTATCTCATATTCGGTGCCGAAAACATAGAGATTTTCGGGCAGAGCTGAAGACTTCATAGGTGACGCGGCATCAAGCGGATCGTGATTGCCTGCGACATACAAAAATTTCACTTCGGGAGCCGAGGATATATACTCAAAAACTGACGGTGCAAACTCTGCCGCCGCGGTATTTGAGTCGAAAAGATCTCCCGCAATAAGACATATTTCGACATTATTATCCTTGCAGTAACCGACTATTTTACTAAAAACCGACGCTACTTCAAAACGGCGCTCAATAGCTTTGCTCCTGAGATAAGAAACCTCTGCGCCGATATGAAGATCAGCGGTGTGAAATATTTTAACAGTAGACAATTATTCTACCTCCGTTACAACTTATATATAAATAATAACATTATAATTTCTGTTTATCAAGAAGATATTGCGTAAATCTTAATAATATAGTATAATGTTATAATAAATTAAAAGGGGGCGAAGGCTTTGCCGATGGATGTAAGGGTAGGAGATACCCTGCTTATGAAGAAAAAACACCCCTGCGGAGCGAATACCTTCGCAGTCCTCCGCATAGGAATGGACTTCAAAATTCGCTGTACGGGTTGCGGCCACGAGGTAATGGCACCGAGGGTGAATATTGAAAAGAATATTAAAAAAATAATTCGCGAAGACGGAGAGTAATATATGTTTGACAAACTGGCATTTGTAGAAAAGCGATTTGAGGAGATAAACGGACTTTTGTCTACTCCCGAGGTTGTTTCCGACAACGAGCTATTCAAAAAATTAATGAAAGAGCATAAGGAGCTTTCTCCCGTTGTGGAAAAGTTCCGCGAATATACTGTGGCAAAAAATGCCGAGGAAGAGGCTAAAGGGCTGCTTGACGAGGGCGGACTTGATAAGGATTTCAAGGAGCTTGTAGAAGAGGAATATCTGACCGCTAAAGAGGATATTGCCCGTATCGGCGAAGAGCTGAAAATTTTACTGCTTCCAAAGGACCCGAATGATGACCGAAATGTTATCGTTGAAATACGCGGAGGAGCCGGCGGAGAGGAATCTGCTCTTTTTGCACATTCTCTCTTCCGAATGTACTCAATGTATGCCGAGTCCAAGCGTTTTAAGGTCGATGTTATAAACCTTAATGAAACCGAGCTTGGCGGCTGCAAGGAAGTCAGCTTTATGATTGAGGGTGAGGGCGCATATTCACGTTTTAAGTACGAAAGCGGCGTGCACCGCGTTCAAAGAGTTCCCGAGACCGAGAGCTCGGGTAGAATTCACACCTCAACTGTAACTGTAGCGGTGCTTCCCGAGGCTGAGGATGTTGAGATCGATATTAATCCTACCGACCTTCAGATAGATACCTTCCGTTCATCGGGCGCAGGCGGTCAGCATATCAACAAAACCGAATCGGCTATCCGTATTACACATATTCCGACAGGACTTGTGGTCGAGTGTCAGGATGAGCGCAGTCAGTTTAAGAACAAGGATAAGGCGATGAAGGTTCTGCGTTCCCGCCTTTATGAAATGGAGCAGGCAAAACAGAATGAAGCGATCGCTTCCGACCGTAAGGCTCAGGTCGGAACGGGAGACCGAAGCGAGCGTATTCGTACCTATAACTATCCGCAAGGCAGAGTTACCGACCACAGAATAGGTCTGACCCTTTACAAAATAGACCAGATATTAAACGGCGACCTTGATGAGGTGGTAGATTCTCTTATCACATATTACAGAGCAGAGATGCTGAAATCTGATGAGGAATAATGAAAACCTTAAGATTAAATGATGATTTAAAGGGTATAAAAACCGCGGCAGAAATACTCGAAAACGGCGGAATAGTCGCAATTCCGACCGAAACGGTCTACGGACTTGCCGCTTCTGCCTATGATGATAACGCTATTAAAAAGGTGTTTGAGGCTAAGGGCAGACCGCAGGATAACCCCCTTATAGTCCATATTGCAGATATATCTCAGATACACGATATAGTAAGCGATTTTAATGAGAAGGCTGAGGAGCTGGCAGATCGCTTCTGGCCGGGTCCGCTGACAATGGTGCTGCCACGAACCGACCGCGTTGCCGAGAGCGTTTCGGCGGGGCTCGATACAGTCGCCGTCAGAATGCCGTCGAATGAGGTTGCAAGAAAGATAATTAAAGAGAGCAAACTTCCGATTGCGGCGCCCTCTGCCAATCTTTCGGGCAGTCCAAGCCCCACCACCGCCGACCACGTTATTGCCGACCTTGACGGCAGAATAGACGCGGTAGTAGTATCGGGACATTCCGATGTCGGAGTGGAGTCTACCGTTGTGTCTCTCGCTGTAACACCGCCGAGGCTTCTCCGCCCGGGTCGTGTGACCGCGGAGGAGCTGTCACAAATTCTTCCCGACCTTGTTATTGATAAAGCAGTACTCGCTGAGCCCGAAAAGGGAGTAAAAGCGGCTTCTCCGGGAATGATGTATAAGCACTATTCGCCCAAGACCGAGGTTTATCTCGTTGAAGCCGAAAGCGAGGAGTTTGTCCGCTTTGTAAACGGCAAAACGAATGTGGCGGCAATCTGCTTTACAGAGGATATCGAAAAACTGAGCTGTCCCGCGCTTTCAATGGGAGACGCCGAGAATGAAGAAGAACAGGCAAGACTTATATTCGAACGGCTTCGCGAGAGCGATACTCTCGGTGTTAAAACTGTTTATGTTCACGCGCCCTCTAAAAGCGGCGTCGGACTTGCTATCTACAACCGACTGATACGAGCCGCAGGCTTTAAGGTCATAAAACCGAGGTTTATTATTGGTCTTACAGGCCCCACCGGCTCTGGAAAGACTACCGCCTGCAAAGCAGCCGAAGCTCTCGGCTTTTATGTTATCAACTGCGATAAGACTGCGCGAAAAGCGACTGAAAATGCCGAATGCTTAAAAGCGTTATCTTCAGTTTTCGGAAAAGATATTATAAATGAGGACGGCGCGCTTGACCGAAAGGCTCTCGCAGAGAAGGCGTTTAAAAGTAAGGAGCAGACCGAGCTTTTAAACAAAACGATCTTCCCCTTTATAACAAAGCTTGTTGAGGATGAGATCGAGAATTCGGGAAATAATAAAATATTGCTCGATGCGCCGACCTTATATGAAAGCGGTATAGATAAGCTTTGCTCTGCGGTAATTGTTGTTACGGCAGAAAAGTCTGTAAGGCTTGACCGCATAATAAAACGCGACGGCATTGACAAAGCGGCGGCAGAGCTGAGAATGTCTGCAGGCAAGGACGACGGTTATTATCAATCTAAAACACCGCATATTATTTATAACAACGGTGAAGAGGATAAACTGATCACAGAATTCACCGAACTACTTAATTCAATCGGAGGATAAGGATATGTCAGAAAAAAGCGCAGCAGAGCTTTTGAAAGAAAAGCTATTTATTTCTAAAAAGAACGGACTATTCGGCATTGATGATGCAAAGTGGGAAAAGATCACTGATTTTTGCGAGGGCTATAAGAAATTCCTCACTGACGGCAAGACTGAGCGTGAAGCGGCAGCCGCGGCAATAGCTATTGCCGAAAAAGCAGGCTTTAAGCCTTATGAACAGGGTAAAAAGTATAACGCGGGAGATAAATACTATGTAAATAACCGCGGCAAGACGGTAGCTTTTGTTGTTGTCGGCAAGGAGAGTGCAGACAAGGGTGTGCAGATAACCGCCGCTCATATTGATTCGCCCCGCCTTGATTTAAAGCCCAATCCGCTATATGAGGATACCGATATGGCTCTTTTCAAGACCCATTACTACGGCGGCATAAAGAAATATCAGTGGACTACTATTCCGCTGGCATTACACGGTGTCTTTGCTAAAAAGGACGGCAGCGTGGTAACGGTCAATTTCGGTGAAGATGAGTGTGACCCTTGCTTTGTAGTGACCGATCTTTTACCGCATCTTGCGCAAGAGCAGTCAAAACGCACCCTCGCCGACGGGATAAAGGGCGAGGAGCTTAATATCCTTATCGGAAGCATACCCTTCAAGGACGACAAGGGCAGTGAGCTTGTAAAACTCAATATAATGTCTATTCTGAATGAAAAATACGGTGTCACTGAAGAGGATTTCCTCTCGGCAGAGCTTGAGATAGTTCCCGCAGTAAAGCCGCGCGATATCGGTCTTGACCGTTCGATG
>JAZNTG010000004.1:0-2470 GCA_045591645.1 Acutalibacteraceae bacterium
GTGCGAAGAAGTTTCCGATGAGCTTTGTAGCGAAGTATTTAAAGATGTTATAGAGCTTGGCAACTTCGGAAAGAAGAACAAAGAGCGTTCAAAAAGCGGAGATATGCTGTCGGCCGATGCAAAAAAAGGCAAGATAAGAAGTATGCTGGCATCTCTTCACGGCTCGGCATACACCGCATACCCAATACTTAATAAAGCACCCTATCTGTACCCATTCATTTTTGTGTACAGGATACTCAGATATCTTGTGTTTATTGCCTTAGGAAAAAGGCCGTCACTTATTAAGACAACCTCCTACGCAAATGAGCGTAGAGCAATTTACAGTCAGTTTAAACTTTTTGAAAATGAGTGTGATAAAAATGACTAATGGATTTAAAAATAACGGAAAATTAAAGCTTTTAATAATCGTCGGCACCCGTCCTGAGATAATCCGTCTTGCTGCCGTTATCAATAAGTGCAGAGAGTATTTTGATACCGTTCTTGCACATACCGGTCAGAATTATGACTACAACCTAAACGGTGTATTTTTCAAGGATCTCGGACTTGCAGATCCCGATGTTTATCTTGATGCGGTAGGTAACGACCTCGGTGAAACAATGGGCAATATAATCGCAAAGAGCTATCAACTTATGGCAGAAATCAAGCCCGATGCAGTGCTTGTGCTCGGCGATACAAACTCCTGTCTTTCGGTCATTGGCGCTAAGAGGCTCCATATCCCGATATTCCATATGGAAGCGGGCAACCGCTGTAAGGATGAGTGTCTGCCTGAAGAGACCAACCGCCGTATAGTTGATATAATCAGTGATGTGAACCTCGCTTATTCTGAGCACGCAAGAAGATATCTTGCAGACTGCGGACTGCCGAAGGAGCGTACCTATGTTACAGGCTCTCCCATGGCAGAGGTACTGCACAATAACCTCAGTCATATTGAAGCGAGTGATATACATAACCGACTCGGACTCGAAAAGGGTAAATATATTCTGCTTTCTGCTCACAGAGAGGAAAATATCGATACCGAGAAGAACTTCACCTCGCTTTTTACCGCTATCAATAAAATGGCTGAAAAGTATGATATGCCGATACTCTATTCCTGCCATCCGAGAAGTAAAAAGCGCCTTGAGGCAAGCGGTTTTAAACTTGATTCGAGAGTTATTCAGCACGAGCCGCTCGGCTTTCACGACTATAACTGTCTGCAGATGAACGCATTTGCGGTCGTTTCCGATTCGGGCACTCTGCCTGAGGAAAGCTCTTTCTTTACTAATATAGGAAAGCCTTTCCCAGCGATTTGTATTCGCACCTCTACCGAGCGTCCCGAAGCGCTTGATAAGGCTTGCTTTATCCTTGCGGGAATTGATGAGAAAAACCTTTTACAGGCTGTCGATACCGCTGTTGAAATGAATAAATCAGGGGACTACGGTATACCGGTTCCAGATTATGTAGAAGAAAATGTTTCGACTAAGGTAGTAAAGATAATCCAGTCTTACACAGGCGTTGTCGATAAAATGGTCTGGAGAAAAAATTAACTCAAATTTATTAAAACACTGTTATTTAACGGTGTTTTAATTTTAGATAAATTTCTTAAAGAGTATAAAAGATTATGAAAAAATGGTTTCGACAAAACACAGAGTCCCTTAAAGGCAAAACGATAGCCGTAACGGGTACGACGGGTGGTATCGGCAAAGAGCTTTGCCGATATTTAGCTTTGCTTGGCGCAGACATCATACTTTGCGATAGAAATAAGGCAAAAAGTGAGGATTTTCGCGACGAACTTGTAAGAGAATTCGGAGTTTCTGTAAAATGTATTACTGTCGACCTTGAGGATATCGCTTCGGTAAAAACTGCGACAGAGCAGCTCGTAAATGAAGAGGTCGACGTGTTTATACATAACGCGGGGGCATACAGCATTCCGAGGCGTATCTGTGAAACGGGACTTGACAATGTATTTCAGATTAATTTCGCATCACCTTATTACATAATAAGAGAGCTTGTACCACATCTTCGTGAGGTTGGCGGCAGGGTAGTAGTGGTGGGAAGTATCGCACACAATTATTCGAAAACTGACCCCGATGATATTGATTTCCATACGAGGAAAACCGCCTCAAAGGTCTACGGAAATGCAAAACGGTATCTGATGTTTTCTCTTTATGAACTGTTTAAAAACGAGAAAAAAGCAACCCTTGCCGTCACTCATCCCGGAATCACATTTACCAATATCACAGCCCACTATCCGAAGCTTATTTTTGCAGTCATAAAGCACCCTATGAAGGTTATTTTTATGAAGCCCAAAAAGGCGAGCCTTTCGGTGCTCTGCGGTGTTTTTCACAAGACAAACTATCACGAATGGATAGGGCCCCGATTATTTGATATATGGGGTTTGCCAAAAGTGAGTAAACTTCAAACTTGCAACATAAAAGAAAGCCAACTAATTGCAGAAAACGCAGAAAGAATATATTTAAAGCAAAAAACACCT
>JAZNTG010000005.1:0-7927 GCA_045591645.1 Acutalibacteraceae bacterium
TTGTCATGACCTATCGGCTACCAAGCATAAACGGCTGACGGCCTTCCGTTTATGTAAGGGAATGTTAATGACCGTCTGCGCTCGGAGAAATTTGTAAGGAAAACTCTTTGGACGTGGGTTCGACTCCCACCACCTTCACCAGAAAAGAAACACCTTTTGTCTACCAGAC
This sequence comes from Acutalibacteraceae bacterium, assembly GCA_045591645.1. Taxonomy (GTDB): domain Bacteria; phylum Bacillota; class Clostridia; order Oscillospirales; family Acutalibacteraceae; genus SFWF01. Next base: position 170 of record JAZNTG010000005.1, read on the forward strand.
AAAAGGTGTTTCTTTTCAACTAAATCCGTCCTTTCGTCCGTAATAAATCCACCTACGGTGGATGAAATCACTTCGTGATGAAAACCGACTTCGTCGAGAGATAAGGACGGATTTAATTTCATCTGCGAAGCAGATTTCATCCGAGCATTGCTCGGATTTCATCGCCGTAGGCGATTTCATTGAAATGTGTTGAATGTTATGGTATAATTAAAACAAAGGGGTGATTTGGGTGGCTGAAAATAAACTTGCAGATATATCAACAGAATTTGCAATTCAAATATTAAAACTGACCGATAGTATTAAAGGACACTATTCCTTGTCTAATCAACTTGAGCGAAGTGGCACAAGCATTGGCGCAAATATCCGCGAAGCAAAATACGCACATAGCCGTCCAGACTTTATTTCTAAGCTGCAGATTGCCCTAAAGGAATGCTACGAAACTGAATATTGGATTGAGATCGCACAAAAGGCAGGATTAATTTCAGACGATACCGCAAAAACTGTTATGCACGATTGTGGATCTATACGAAGGATGCTTATCTCCTCTATCAACACCGCAAAGGGGAATGCGAAATGAAAAAATTATTAAGTCTATTTGTTTCCTGCTTCATTCTCCTGTCTTTATCAGCTTGTAGTGGAATGTCCGTGTCAAACAAGATGTATAACGAAATTTCCAAATACGTAACCGAAAATATGGATACGTTTTCTCCGACAGAAAAAAACGAGTTCTATGATTACGAAACAACAGGTCTTAGTAATGGCGGAGTATATTATGGATATTATTACTCCTCCGAAAACGAATTGTTGCTGCCCGATTTTTATGGTGGCAATGACTTAGGAAAAATTCAGAATGATATGTACGAAGACGATGGCGGCGTGTATTTTGGAAAACCTAACAATGGCACAGATTGGTGTTTTATAAAGAAGGTTTCCGACAACTGGTATTATTATGAACTACACTGGGCTTAAATCAACCTCTGGTGTACTTTTGCTTGCTCTTACCTCACCTCTGCTCCGTTTGGTTACCCTTCACCAAAAAAATGAAATGGCACATCCGTCAGGATCGTGCCATTTTGTTTTTTCTTTTTTGTAGTGTGGGAGTCGAAGTAGAAGCGGTACCTTGCTCTCTATGTTAGGAGAAAATCATTTATAATCATATCAATATAATTACTTGACTCAAAGCATAATTTATTGTAATATTATTTCATAAACTTAGGTAAAGAAGGTATATTTATGAAAAAAGTTTTTTATCATTTGCTCGCATTATGTCTTTGCTTTGCACTTGTATTTTGTGCAGGCTGCGGAGATAAAGATCTTGCATCTAATACCGATGCTTCTTCGAATGCTGATACTTCTTCAAGTGCTGATACTTCTTCGAGTGCTGATACTTCTTCTGATACTGATGCAACCGCAGATAAGCCCCGTGGCGATGCGCTTACAGAGGAAGAAAAGCCTTTTGAGGATTATATTTATAAATACGGTTTTTATTCCTTTAATGACAATGATTATCCTACCCTTACCTTCGATAAGCCAATGAGCCTCTACGGTGAAAAAAGCATCAATGTCATTGGCGATTCAATCTCTCACGGAATGCAATCAGGTAAGATGTATAATAATTCCTGGACCAATCTCTTCAAAAATTCGTTTAACAAGCAATTCGGCACCAACAACTTCGGATATGTTTCTTTGCTTGACAGCTCGGGATACGGTGACACCGAGCTTCATAAGATTAGAGGGACACACGGAACCTGGTATATGACAAGGCACGATGTTCGTACTCCCGGATTTTGCACCTATTCATCCACCGACAAGGCCGGTTACTCTTTAAAAATTGAGCTCGACCGAAAAGCTGACGGTTATGACCGTCATATAAACGGTTTTTATATTTACTATATCGCAGGTCCGAACTACGGAGGATTCGAGGTTGCTGTCAACGGCACTACCGTTCACACTGAACTCCCCCACTCAGAGCTTGACTACACAGCAAGAACAAAATATATCGCCATTCCCGATGGACTTGAGAGCTTCATAAATATAACCATCACTAAAACCGACAATAAGCTGGTGAGTATAAGCGGAATTGCCTATGCTGAAAGTGATAGTGGCGTTATGATAAACAATTATTCACACTCAGGAATGACACTCTGTGAAATCGATGATAATCTCCTACGTAAGATGTGTGAGTCCAATTATGTAATACTTGCTCTTGGATATAACGACGCCGGACATAGCAAGGATATAGCCGATTTCCGTGAGAAGCTTTTTGTTGTATCGACAGCCTGCAGAGAAACGGGCGCCACTCTCATCTGCCTTGACTTTATGTGGCCCAAGGGTACTAACACAGGCTGGGTAAGAGATTATAAAAACGAGGTGTTCAACTGTGCGCAGGATGCTGAAGGATACTATGTCGATTTTACCGAACTTTACAAGGTAGATTCTGATTATCTTCTTGCCGATGCCGCTCATCCGACCCCCAAAGGCTGTAAACTTATTGCCAGAAAGCTCTGCTATTTCTTCGGAATACCCTATACATCCGAATTAGGATAAAGTCGTAAGCAGAGAAGGAGTATCCGAACTCGCCTAAAACGGCATAATTTAGGCGCTTTTCGGATTATTGGCGGTGGCAGGCGCCAGCCTTGCCGCCTTCACTGCACCAAAAATCACTCGAAATTCTGCTCGTTTTAGGTCGTAGAATTTCCACAGTGCCGATTTTTGCATCGGCAAGACACAAAACGCAGCAAATCCTAACGGATTTGCGAGTATTTTAACACAGCAGAGGTGAAAATCGGCCTGTCAAAATCGGGTTTGGATACTCCTCCTCTGCTTAAAGGAGTGATAGTATGTTAAACTATTTGAAAAATGAAGCCAATAAGGCATTCACCGAAAACGGTGCCGCAACCCTCAAAACGACAAACTCTGACTGTCTTGACCTTTTCGCCACCGTCGGCGCAATTAGACACGCAGGCGAAAAGGATATAGAGAACCGTTTTGTCAGAGCCTTTACAGAGGATAAAGATATTGCGATGAAGACCCTCTTTTTTGCCCGCGATATTAGAGGTGGCCTCGGAGAGCGCAGAGTCTTCCGAGTAATACTTAAATGGCTTGCCGAAAATGAGCCCGAAGCCGTCCGTAAGAATTTAAAATACGTTGCCGAATACGGTCGTTTTGATGACCTGCTCGCGCTTTTCGGAACACAACTTGAAAACGATATGCTGGCTCTTATTAAAAAGCAACTTAAAAAAGACACACTCGGCTTGATCTCTGGCGGCGAGGTCTCTCTGCTTGCAAAATGGCTCCCATCGGTAAATACCTCAAACAAAGAAGCGGTAATGAAGGGTAAAAGGATAGCAAAATATCTCGGTATGACCGACGCTGAGTACAGAAAGACCCTCTCGGCACTTCGCACCCATATCCGCATAATCGAAAATAATCTTCGAGAAAAGGATTACACCTTTGATTATGAAAAACAGCCCTCAAAGGCACTCTTCAAATATCGCGCCGCTTTTATGCGTAACGATAGCGAGAGATATGAGGATTTCCTTAAAAAGGTGTCGAAGGGAGAGGCAACACTCCATGCCGATACGCTTGCTCCCTATGAGCTTGTTGACCCATACCTTCGCAGAGATTGGCGTTATTGCGATGTCTTTATGAAGGATATATCCGAAGAGGAGAAGAGGACACTCAATGCTACCTGGGCTTCTCTTCCATCCTTTGAAACGATCGGCAACATTCTTCCTGTAATCGATACCTCGGGCTCTATGTACGATTCGGGCAAGCCCTGCCCGGCGTCGGTAGCGCTATCGCTTGGTCTTTATCTCGCAGAGCATAATACAGGTATTTTTAAAAACCATTTTATCGAGTTTTCTAATAAACCCGAGCTGATTGAAATAAAGGGCGAGACCTTTGCCGACCGTCTCCGCTATGTAACCTCTTTTTGTAAGGTGGCTGATACCAATATCGAAAAAGTCTTCGATCTTGTCCTCTCGGCGGCAGTGAAAAATAATATTCCCCAAAGCGAGCTGCCCGAAAAAATCGTAATCATATCCGATATGGAGTTTAACCATTGTGTAGATAATGCCGAGACTACGAATTTTGAAAATGCCAAAAGCAAATTTGAAGCGGCAGGCTATAAGCTTCCCGAGCTAGTGTTCTGGAATGTTCAAAACCGTCACAAAAATCAGCCTGTCACTAAAAACGAGCGGGGTGTTGCTCTGGTGTCGGGCTGTACGCCTCAGCTTTTCTCTGCTGTTGCAGACGGATCTCTTGAGGCAAAGACACCCTATGAGTTTATGATAGAGACTCTTTCATCTGAACGCTATGCCCCTATCTCGGCATAAAAAACCGCACCTCGTTAATATGAGAGGTGCGGTTTTACTATCATATTGTACATGCAGAGGGGAGTATTATGTACCAAAGGGGAGATAACCGTGAGATATATAATTATTACCAAAAAACAATTGACAGTGATCGCAACCTGTATTGTAACAGTGGTTTTTGCCGTAGTCTGTTCAATAGGGGTCTTTGCGAATACTAACAGAAAACTGCCGATATATTGTGTAGAAACCGAAGAGAAAAAGGTAGCGTTGTCCTTTGATGCCGCTTGGGGAAATGACGATACCGAGCAGCTTATAAACATACTTAAAGAGTATGATGCAAAAGCGACGTTTTTCGTTGTCGGCGCGTGGGTGGATAAATATCCCGAATCGGTAAAACAGCTTTCGGACGCAGGGCACCAAATAATGAACCACTCCAACACCCACCCTAATATGCCTGCGTTAAATGTGGTGCAAAAGCTCGATGAGCTTAATTCCTGCAATAAGAAGATAGCTGAAATCACAGGCAAGGTCCCGAACCTCTTCCGTCCGCCCTACGGAGACTATGACAATGCCACCATCGAAGCCTGCGACTCCCTCGGAATGTACACCATTCAGTGGGATGTTGATAGTTCCGCAACAGCTTCAAACCCGCATGAATACTGGTTTAAAGAAAGATAAATTGCCACCGATGATTATCGGTGGCTTTAATTTTTTGTAAAATAATAACTCTATCACTACATTTCTTTAATTTTATCAAAATCATAAAAATGATTAAGTTGAATGTTGACATACGATAAAATTGAAGATATAATGTAATTGTATCAAAAGCGAGAAAATGAGTAAATTATGTATAGGAGATGATTATGATGAGAAATTACGAATACAACAAGAAATGGCAACAGCTTCTTACTCCGGAAATAGTTACGATGCTCTCTCAAATACATGAATTTAAAGGTGAACAGAATTTATTTATTGAAGCCAAAAGTGATATACTTACAGGGCTTGTTGAAATTGCAAAAATCCAAAGTACAGAAGCTTCAAATAAAATAGAAGGTATATACACTTCTGATGAAAGATTAAGACAACTCTTGAATAACAAGACTACACCCAAATCTCGAAACGAACAAGAAATCGCAGGTTATCGTGATGTGCTTGCCATCATTCACGAAAATTATGATTATATTCCGATTAAACCGACTTTTATTTTACAGTTGCATCGCGACCTGTATAAGTTTAGCGGAAAATCCATTGGCGGTTCTTACAAAAACGCTGACAATATTATCGCAGAAGAGGATGCAGAGGGTAATCGTTTTGTAAGATTTCAGCCTGTACCTGCTTGGGAGACTCCCGATGCTATAGAAAGACTTTGTTCAGCATTTGATGATGCGATGAGTCGTGCAGATGCAGATCCGCTTCTTATTATTCCGATGTTTATTCTTGACTTTCTTTGCATTCATCCTTTTAATGATGGAAACGGAAGAATGAGCAGATTGCTTACGCTTCTTTTGCTCTATCGTTCGGGATATATTGTGGGTAAATATATTAGTATTGAAAAAGCTATAGAACAAACAAAAGATACCTATTACGAAGCTTTGCAAAGCAGCTCAGACGGATGGCACGAAGAACAAAATGACTACGCTCATTTTGTAAGATATATGTTAGGCGTTATACTTTCAGCATACCGTGATTTTTCTTCCCGAGTTAAAATTCTTACGGCAAGCGGTATGTCAAAACCCGACCGCATACGAGAAATCATCAAAAACACTCTCGGCAAAATAACAAATACCGAAATTAAGCAAAAGTGCCCCGACATTAGTCAGATAACCGTACAGAGAGCGCTGAATGAGCTTTTGAAAAATGGCGATATTATTAAAATCGGCGGCGGACGTTATACCTCTTATATTTGGAATGGAGAGAAAAATTAATGATTACAGGTGAACTTAAAAACAAAATTGATAGTTTGTGGGATGTTTTTGCTGCAGGCGGACTTGTAAATCCATTAGACGTTATCGAGCAGATCACATATCTTATGTTTATTCGCGACCTTGATGATTCTGATAATCTTCGTGCAAAGGAAAGCGCTATGCTCGGCCTTCCCTACAAGAGCATCTTTGCCGGTGAGGTTGCTGTCGGCGAGCGCAAAGTTGATGGCAGTCAGTTAAAGTGGTCAAAGTTCCGTGATTTTCCTGCAGGAAAAATGTATTCTACTATGCAAGAATGGGTTTTCCCGTTTATTAAAAATCTTGACGGCAAAAAAGACAGCGCTTATTCCAAATATATGGACGATGCTATTTTCAAATTGCCCACACCGCTTCTCCTCTCCAAAGTAGTAGATGCTTTAGACGAAATATATGCTCTCATGGCAAAGGAAGAAGGCAAAGATGTTAGGGGAGATACATACGAATATCTTCTAAATAAAATTGCGCAGTCGGGTCTTAATGGTCAGTTCCGCACTCCTCGCCACATTATCAAAATGATGGTTGAAATGATGCAGCCAAAAGCAGACGACGTGATCTGCGATCCTGCTTGTGGTACCAGCGGATTTCTCGTAACTGCAGGTGAATATCTGAAAGAAAACTGCAAAGAAGAAATTTTCTTTGATAGGCAGAAAAAAGACCATTATATGAACCATATGTTCTTTGGCTACGATATGGATAGAACCATGCTCCGCATCGGTGCGATGAATATGATGACCCAGGGTGTAGAGCATCCCTTTATCGAATACCGCGACAGCCTTTCTGATCAGAATCCCGATAAGGACAAGTATTCCCTTATCCTTGCAAACCCTCCTTTCAAGGGTAGCCTTGATTATGATACCGTGTCGGCAGACCTTCTGAAAGTATGTAAGACAAAGAAGACCGAGCTTCTTTTCCTTGCTCTCTTCCTTCGTATGCTTCGCACAGGCGGCCGCTGCGCTTGCATCGTTCCCGACGGTGTTCTCTTCGGTTCTTCAACTGCACACAAGGCAATTCGTAAGGAAATTATCGAAAATAACCGTCTTGAAGCAGTTATCTCTATGCCGTCCGGTGTTTTCAAACCCTATGCAGGTGTATCAACCGGTATTCTGATTTTCACAAAAACAGGACACGGCGGTACTGATAAGGTTTGGTTTTACGATATGCAAGCAGACGGCCTCAGCCTTGATGATAAGAGAAGTCCCGTTGCCGATAACGACATTCCCGATATTATCGCACGTTTTCATAACCTCGAAGCCGAGGACGGCAGAGAAAGAACCGAAAAATCCTTCTTTGTTCCTAAAAAGGAAATTATCGACAACAATTATGACCTTTCTATCAATAAGTATAAGAAAACTGAATATAAACCCGTAGAATATCCCTCTGCTGCCGAAATTATGGCCGACCTGCACGAGTTACAAATGAAGATTTCCGAAGGAATGGACGAACTCAATTCCTTGCTTGGACTGTAAGGGGTGGGACTATGA
>JAZNTG010000006.1:0-18883 GCA_045591645.1 Acutalibacteraceae bacterium
TGGTGAAGGTGGTGGGAGTCGAACCCACGTCCAAAGAGTTTTCCTTACAAATTTCTCCGAGCGCAGACGGTCATTAACATTCCCTTACATAAACGGAAGGCCGTCAGCCGTTTATGCTTGGTAGCCGATAGGTCATGACAAGAATATCGGCATTTTCTTGTTCACGTTCACCGCTAGTCGACGCCCTAACCGATCCGCGGTACTATCGGGTCGGACGGCTGCTAAAATTTAAGCAGCAAGAGCAACTTTAGAGTTGTCGTTTAATTTTAAAAGTTTGTGCGGATTTTGGTGGTGCACACCACCGCTCGCTTATCATAATTCAAGCTCCCTGTCGAAACCTTTACACCCCCATATAATATGCTGAAGTTCAGCGGTTTTGCTCTTTCAGCGCTCTTTGCATATCACGGTTTGCGCTTCTTTCGGCAGCGACCGCTCGCTTATCGTAAAGCTTTTTACCTCTGCACAGCCCAAGCTGTACCTTTACAAGAGAGCCCTTGAAGTAGAGCGAGAGGGGGACCAGAGCCAATCCCTGCTGCTTGACCAGGCCGAAGAGTCTCATAATTTCTCTTTTATGGAGCAGAAGTCTGCGAACTCTCATCGGGTCGCGGTTAAAACGGTTGCCGAAGTCATACGGACTAATGTGCATCTGCTTTATCAGCATTTGACCGTCGTCGACGCTGCACCACGCGTCCTTGAGATTTACGCCGCCCTGACGGATAGATTTTATCTCTGTTCCTGTAAGCTCAATACCCGCCTCAATGCTTTCAATGACAAAATACTCGTGGTATGCAGCTCTGTTTGTTGTTATGGTTTTAGTATTCTCCACTGAAAACACCTCCTTAGCAGTACGATATTATATCGCACCGAAAGATTTTAGTCAAGAAAATAGTGTCGAAAAATAACCTCCCCAATTTTTGGAGAGGTTACAAAGCTTTATTTCTGCTCAGAATTAGCAGTGGGGATCTGCTGTTTTAATGCGGCGCGTGTCTTTCTGACCTCGGAAAGATTTGCGGTAAGTCCTTCGTCAGCACGGCGCATAATATCGTCAACAAACTCCTGCGCAGCCTTTCTCATCTCACGGCTCTTGGTCTGAGCGGTAGCGATGATCTCACTTGCCTTTTCCTGAGCCAGACGTGTGATCTCCTCCTGAGCAACAAGAGCCTTAGCGCGCTCTTCTGCGGAACGGATGATGCCGTCAGCCTCTCTCTTTGCATTGGTAATGATGTCGGTGCGGTCGGCAACGATGCCGCGAGCCTGCTTGATCTCACCGGGGATGTTAAGGCGGATATCATCAATAAGAGCGCGGAGCTTCTCGATATCAACGATAGTGCGCTTTCCGGGGATTCTCACACCTCCGTCAAGTATTTCATCAAACTGTTCAAGTAATTCTTCAATGGACATTTTTTTGCTTCCTTTCTATTTTAATCTCTTAAGAATATCGCTGTGAATGGCCTCGGGCACAAAATCCGAAATGTCGCCGCCCATACTTGCGATCTGCTTTACCATACTGGAGCTTAAATACATATTTTCAGCACTGGTAGTAAGGAATACGGTCTCAACCTCGGGATTAAGCTTTTTATTAGCAAGCGCCATCTGAAACTCGTACTCAAAGTCCGTGACGGCACGAAGGCCCTTAACTATAGCTGAAGCCTTTTTCTCGGCGGCGTAGGTCGCGAGCAGACCCTCATAGTGCTCGACCTCAACATTGTCGAGATCTGCGACCGAGCGCTTTATCATATCTATACGCTCTTCAATGGAAAAGCTTGCCGAGTTCACCTTACTTGCGTTAGTCATAACAACAACGATGACGCGGCCAAACATCCTTGAGCTTCTTGTGATAATGTCGAGATGTCCTTTTGTAACGGGGTCAAAGCTGCCAGGACAAACTGCAATTGAATTCTTCATTGGATATTTTCCTTTTTGTATACAGTAACATTTATCTTTCCGTAACGGTAAACGCGGTAGACTGAAAATCTATCAACTGCTTTGGGCAAGTCAATATCGGACGGGTGCTCACAGATTATAATACCGTAATCCGACATTTTCTTTGAAACAGTCTGGAGAGCGTTTATGAGGATACCTGCCTCATACGGTGGGTCGAGAAAAGCGATATCGAAGGTCTCGGCGGTGGCAGTAACATAACCGACAGAGTCACGTTTAACAATCCTTGAAACCTCAGCAAAGCCTGCCGACGACACGTTTTCTGTGCATACCTTTACGGCGGCAGGGGAGGAGTCGATAAACACGGCGCTTTTAGCACCGCGGCTCAGTGCCTCGATACCCATTTGTCCGCTGCCTGCAAACATATCAAGAAAGCGTCTGCCCTCTATATCAAACTGAATGGCACTGAAGATGCCTTCCTTTACCTTATCGGTAGTAGGGTGGACATCATTCCCCTCCAGAGTTTTCAGTCGTTTTCCTCTGGCAATACCAGTAATAACTCTCATAACATCACCTATACTTATATATTATCACATTAAAGGGGGTGTTTTGTCAATATAAAAATTGTTAAAACAATAAAAAAATACGGTCAGCGTATGTTTTGGCTGACCGTATTGAAGAGCTTTAATTATTTAATACCTGTGCTTGCGGTATCCTTCTGAATAACGTCGTGAGCGCCGCCCTCTACGATACTTGTAGCTGACACAAGGGTTAGCTTAGCCTTCTGCTGAAGCTCGGGAATAGTGAGAGCTCCGCAGTTGCACATAGTGGACTTGACTTTTGAAAGGGAGATATTAACATTGTCCTTAAGGCTTCCCGCATAAGGAACATAGGAGTCAACACCCTCCTCAAACGAGAGCTTCTTATCTCCGCCGAGGTCGTATCTCTGCCAGTTGCGGGCACGGTTAGAGCCTTCGCCCCAATACTCCTTATAATAATTGCCACCGATAGATATCTTGTTGGTGGGGGACTCATCAAATCTTGCAAAATATCTGCCCAGCATAATAAAGTCCGAGCCCATTGCAAGAGCAAGGGTCATATGGTGGTCGTGAACGATACCTCCATCCGAGCAAACGGGAACATAAATGCCTGTTTCCTCAAAGTATTCATCACGTGCCGCGCATACATCGATAAGAGCTGTAGCCTGTCCGCGGCCGATACCCTTGGTCTCACGGGTGATGCAGATAGAACCGCCGCCGATACCAACCTTGACAAAGTCAGCGCCTGCCTCTGCAAGGAAGCGGAAGCCTTCGCGGTCAACAACGTTGCCTGCACCCACCTTGACTGTGTCGCCGTACTTTGCGCGGATCCAGTCAATAGTCAGCTTCTGCCACTCGGAAAAGCCTTCGGAGGAGTCGATACAAAGAACATCTGCACCTGCCTCAACGAGAGCGGGAACACGCTCGGCATAGTCGCGGGTGTTGATACCTGCGCCGACAACATACCTCTTCTCGCTGTCAAGCAGCTCAAGCGGATTTTCCTTATAAGAATCATAGTCCTTGCGGAACACCATATATTTAAGGTTTCCGTTATCATCAATTATCGGAAGAGAATTAACCTTGTGGTCCCAAATGATATCGTTAGCGGTTTTAAGTGTAACGCCCTCTTTTGCGTAGACAAGCTTGTCAAAGGGAGTCATAAACTCGGAAACCTTTGTAGATGGGTCCATACGCGAAACTCTGTAGTCACGGCTGGTTACAATACCGAGAAGCCGTCCGTTAGCAGTTCCGTCATCGGTTACGGCAACGGTAGAGTGACCGGTAGCCTCCTTGAGAGCAACAACGTCTGCCATAGTAGCGTCGGGCTTGATGTTGGAATCGCTTACAACAAAGCCAGCCTTAAAGCTTTTGGCTCTGGCTACCATTGCGGCTTCGTCCTCAATAGACTGCGAGCCGTAGATGAAGGATACACCGCCCTCACGTGCAAGAGCAACAGCCAGACGGTCGCCTGAAACCGATTGCATTATAGCAGAAACAAGCGGAATATTAAGAGAGATTGCAGGCTCCTCGCCCTTTTTGAATTTTACAAGCGGTGTCTTCAGTGAAACGTTAGCGGGAACGCACTCAGAAGAAGAGTAGCCTGGAACGAGCAGATATTCATTAAAAGTGTGGGAAGTGCCCTCAAAATAGTAAGCCATACCTTAATTTCCTCCGTATACAATTTTATATTGTTGCGATTATACATCAAAACCGACCCCGAGTCAACGAAAAAATTAAGGAAATATTGTACAAAAAAGATATAATAATAAATACATATTTTTTACTTGATTTTACAAAAGAAGTATGGTACAATATTCAGGCTGCGAAATTGCAGCTAAATATCTCACACACGTTGATCGGTTGCGGATAGGTGACGCTTCGGCGTTTAAACGCAACGGTAAAGACGGCGTGGAGGAAAAACCTTAGGAGGAAATAAAATGGCAGTTATCTCAATGAAACAGCTTCTTGAAGCAGGTGTTCATTTCGGACATCAGACAAGACGCTGGAACCCCAAAATGGCTCCGTACATCTTCACAGAAAGAAACGGAATCTACATCATCGACCTTCAGAAGACCGTTAAGAAGCTTAACGAGGCTTACGCTTTCGCTCGCGATATCGTAGCTGACGGCGGAGACATTCTTTTTGTAGGTACTAAGAAGCAGGCTCAGGCTTCTGTCAAGGAAGAGGCAGAGCGTTGCGAAATGCCCTATGTAAATGCACGTTGGCTGGGCGGTATGCTCACCAACTTCACCACCATCCGCAAGAGGATCGCGCGTCTTGCTCAGCTTCGCAAGATGGAAGAGGACGGCACCTTCGATATCCTTCCCAAGAAGGAAGTTATAGGTCTCCGCGGCGAGATCGAGAAGCTTGAAAAGTTCCTCGGCGGCATTAAGGATATGAAGAAGATTCCGGGTGCAATGTTCATCGTTGACCCCCGCAAGGAGAGAATCGCTGTCGCAGAAGCAAAGAAGCTCAATATTCCGATCATCGCTATCGTTGATACCAACTGCGACCCTGACGAGATCGACGCAGTTATCCCCGGTAACGACGACGCTATCCGCGCAGTAAAGCTTATCTCTGAGGTTATTGCAAACGCAGTACTCGAGGCGAAACAAGGCGAGCAGGGATCTGCCGCAGTAGAAGAAGCTCCTGCCGCAGAAGCTGCTGACGCTGAATAATTATTGGAGGTATAATACAATGGCTTTTACCGCTAAAGACGTTCAGGCTTTAAGAGAAAAGACAGGCTGCGGTATGATGGACTGCAAAAACGCTCTTAAAGAGACCGACGGAAATATGGATGCAGCTATAGACTATCTTCGTGAGAAGGGTCTTGCATCTCAGGCTAAGAAGGCTTCACGTGTTGCCGCAGAGGGCACCGTTGTAGCTATGGTAGAGGGCAATATTGCTGTTGCTCTTGAGATCAATACTGAGACCGACTTCGTCGCAGGCAATGACGAGTTCAAGGCTTTTGCTGATAAGGTTGCAAAGGCTGTTATCGCAAACAACCCTGCTGATATTGACGCTCTTATGGCAAGCACATATGAGGGTACTACCGTTAGCGAGCTTAAGGAGGAGGTTTTCCTTAAGTTCCGAGAGAACATTCAGATCCGCCGCTTCGTCCGCATCGAGGGCAAGGTTGTAAACTATGTTCACGCAGGCGGCAAGATCGGCGTCCTTGTTGAGCTCGATACCGACCTTGATATGTGCGATGCTCTTGTTGCAATGGGTAAGAATGTTGCAATGCAGGTTGCAGCTATGAACCCCAGCTACCTTGATCAGGCTTCTGTTCCCGCAGAGGATCTCGAGAAGGAGAAGAACATCCTCATCGCTCAGATGAAGGAAGATCCTAAGATGGCTAATAAGCCTGACGCAGTTCTCGGCAAGATCGTTGAGGGCAAGATCGGCAAGTTCTACAAGGAAAACTGCCTTGTTGAGCAGCAGTACGTTATTGATAACGACCTTACCGTTGGTAAGTATGTTGACTCTGTAGCAAAAGAGCTCGGCGGTACTGTTAAGATTGCTTCCTTCGTACGCTTCGAGAAGGGTGAAGGCATCCAGAAGCGCGAAGACGACTTTGCAAGCGAAGTCGCAAGTATGATCAAATAATCATACCTTTATATTATTATACGAACCGCATTGGTACTCTGCCAATGCGGTTTTATTTTTTTGAACATCGCCGTAGGGGCACAGCATCGCACGTCCGCATATAAATGCGCCGCAGGCACATTAATTCTGTATTCTGCATTCTGCATTCTGCATTAAAAAAAACGGACGACCAATGGTCGCCCCTACATCTCGCCGATAATAGCAGTTTTATGTAAAATAACCGTATATTTTGTCGAAGGATTACCTTATTGTGCTACACATTTACTAAAAAATGCATATAAAAATTTTGAACAATTTGTTATAATCATTGTGATAAATACCCAAAATATATTTTTTATGGGAGATGAACGTTTATGAAAAAAATAATATCAATTATTTGCATCGTTGCGTTATTGGTCACATCTATCGGTATGACCTTTACCAACGTTGCAGCCGCACCGGTAACGGCTCAGGGCTCTGACACCGTTTACTGGCCGACCTTTACCGACGACGAGGGTAACGCTTGGTATCCCTACGGCCCGTCCGACGCTCCGATTCCGGAGAATGTTAATCCAGAAGGTGATCTTACTGTTGTTGAGAACAACAGTGGGCTTCCTTTTACGGGACTATTCAACCTTGCCTCCGGATGCGTAGAGTCAAACTACATTCAAACAGACAAGGTAGCCGCTTCTTCTGTTGAGGCTGTGCTTTTCTATGTTGAGGCGCCGGAAGATACTGCCTATAGTTTCAAGTTCTATCTTTACGCGTACGATTCTAGCATGCAAGTGTACACAAGCAAAGGCAGATATTCGCTCGCAAATTGTAAATATAAGGCCGAAGGCAGCGACACTTGGTCAAGCATTCCGTCCACAACCACTTACTCTGTTGCATTATCTGCAGGCTTCAAAGGTTATATTTATTGGCCTATTAAAGAAGCTACTAACAATATTGGCTCGGGTGACGGTGCTATAACTGCTGAGGATTATATTGCAGGCTTGACTGTAGTTAATAACGGCATTCCCGAGGGTGAGAATGTTGTTGTGAGTGCACCCATGTACGTTATCGGCGACTTTGCAAATCCCGCTGCTCAGCCTGATGAGTATGTTGTTGTAGGTGGTAATAAGTACTATTTCGATCCTATGAAAAATACCGTTTCCGGAGGTACTGCTCCTCAGAACGCTAATGTCGGCACTGTTTTATTGGACGCACCCTTAGGTGCCGCGGGTATTACATCAGCTAGAACATTTTCGATTATTAATGATTCAATAACTCCTCTTACTGACAGCGCTTCGGCAGAATTGGGACAGTACTACAATACCACCGCTTTAAGAAATACGGGAGTTAAGTTTAACTATACTTCTACTGAGGGTGGAAGTGATACCACCACGGCTAATCCGTTTAAACGGAAAGGTATTATGTTGTATGTGGACCTCTCTGCATGCGCTGCTACCACCACAGGATTAGATATTCAGGTTTTCCTTTGCAATGATACCGCTAATGCCAATGCTAACGCCTACCCGGGAGATTACAATTATCCGTTAAAATCAACTAAAAATTATTATTATCTTGCCGATGGCGCAAATTCCTGGACAACAGCAACAATGGGCGAGGATGCAGGTAGCAATATTATACTTCCTAATCAATTTAAAGGCTATGTGTACATTTATGATACAATGCGCACAGGAATTGATAACAGAAATTTATTGAAATATATTGATGTTAAACCTCTTGGTACCAATAACCCCACAGCAAAATATTATATCAGTGCACCCATCTTTGTAGACAGCTTTGACAGCACTTCCACCGTTGTTTATTATAAGAACAAAGCAGGACTTATGGACCTTGCTACAGGTGAGAAGTATGTTGAGGGCTATGATGAAGCTACTACTCCTTTCTATGGTGATGAGACTGCGCTTTACTACGATAGAGATTCTGTTGCACAGATCACTCCCGCAGCATTAGCAACAGATACTTTCTATCATGCTGATTTCGGCTTAAGTTCAAGCGACACAAACTTTAGCATAACGTCTGCGCTTAACACTTCTCTGGTTTCTTCACTCAGCGGAGCTATCAAGACTCCGTCCCTCAAGTTTGCCCCGACAGCAGCTGTTGCTAGTGGGCAGGTAATGTTAAAAATGAGCGAGTCGTTTAGTGCAAATAAGCAGTTAGTTTACTATATTAAGAACGGCGCAACCGAAACAAGTTGGAAGTACAGTACGATCGTTCCTCAGGGCGGCTCAGCTGTATCAGCCAGTTATATATCCGATTCTAATTTCGCTACTCGTACAAAGAGCACAAAGCTGATATCGGTAGACGGAACTGTATATGATTCTGTAGTAAAGTATGTAGCAGGAAGTTCGATTGCTCCTGAGGTTGTTATCCCTGCAAACTTTGAGGGATATATGTGTATCGATCTCTTTAAAATTTACAGCTTTGGCACTCTCACCGAAGTAGTTCCAAGTCAACTTTATGCATTCCTTAGTTTAGATGCAGGTGAAGAGTTCTATATGAGTCTGCCTTTAGTAGTTGAGGGCAATCTGGATTACTTTAATGTTTCAGGCACTGCTTTCATCAATGATACTGAGGTTCCTCAGAACGTTAAGGGCAACTTCGCAATTCCTTATGACCACAACGGTGACCTTAAGGTTAATATTCTTGACCTTGTAAAGGCTGACTTAAAGGATACTGCTGACTATGCGCTTATGCGCGAGAATTATTTTGACATTTCTGTAGATTCCGCAGCAGTGGCATCGGTTTTTACAGAGCGCTGACAGCAGGTAGTGGCTCAAAGGCTGTTAGCGTAGTAAACGGATATAGCAATGATGTGTTACTGTACGATAACCCTGACAGGGGTTATCGTACCACCGTCACCTATGTTATCGAGAATGAGCACAAAGTTAATGGGGCAAAAGAAGATAAATGTGACCTCATTCATAAATGTAAGTATATTGATGGTGAATATGTACCGGCTGATGACGGCACTATTTTGAGAGAAAATACAGCCTCAGCTTGTTACGGTAAGCATGATATACGCACAACGTATGCTAACCTGAACACTGCCGATAAACAGGAAATAGCTGACTATGTTATTAATAGTATAGCTTTCAATACAGGAAGCGGTAAAAACGATTACAAGGCTAAGACTATACTTGTTCAGAGCCGTCTGCCAGATTACCGTTACAGCGAGACCTTACCCGCCGGCGCACTTGAAGCTTACGAGCTGCTGTTTAAGGAATGTGATGACCTTGAAGCGAGAGTGCTTTTCCGTGTAGGATATCATTTAGTTCAAAAGAATATGACCTTAACCGCAGGCAGCGGTGCACCTACCGACGCTGAAAGAGAAGAGGCTTATGTAAGTAAGGATATTATGCTTGCGCATATCGAGCAGCTTGGTCAGTTCCTTCAGACCAGCGCCTACGGTGATGTCGTATCCAAGATATCCAGCGGCTTTATAGGCTCAGGCGGTGAGATGGCTACAAATTATCAGTGGCCCACCCTTGATGATGATGACTACAATGATGTTATCAAAGCAATTATTGATGATATCTGCATACCGAACGGTATAGTTTATACTACCCGCTTGCCAAAATACAGAGCAAACTTCCTTGCAGCTTATCCAGGCTATGATGACTATATCGGCATTAATATTGATGCGGTTTACGGAGAGACTGAGCAATACGGTTATCATTCCAGCTGTGTACAATATAATCATAATTTTCAAAATGCCGGTAATAAGTGCAATCAGGGTGCTGAGCATGAGCCTAATGAATGGTGGGAGTATATGAGCGCAATTGCTGCGTACACTCCTCAGTCTGGTGAGATGTATCATTACGGCGATCTTGTAAATTATGGCAGAACCGACATCAGCGGTCTTAAAGTAATTTTACAGATGGCTCATCATCGCTACGCTACCTTCAGCCAATGGAATGGCTATATGGAAAGAGGAAACTCAACCACTAACGGTTCTATAATGCAGAATTGGATCGATAATGAAGTTGTTACTAAGGCGTGGCTTGATGAAAACGGAATAATTTATGATCCTGCTTGGTTCATAGATGCAAACGGAAACGAGATTACCACCCGCAATCCCTTTGAGTTCTTACGTGACCACCTCGGCTATAAGCTTGTAGCACAGGATCTGATCCTGAAGGGTGATATCATAGCAGGCGGTAACCTCTATGCAAACCTTGCTCTTAAGAACTACGGCTTTGCAGCCGCCTTCGGTCTTGAAAGCAGCCTCGTTATCCTTGATGCAAACGGTAACGTAGTTTCCAAGGTATCTGCAGGCGATCCGTCAACCTGGTATAGCCTTCCTACCGATTATTATGTCGAGGCAAAAAGCGGCAGTGTACAGGATGATGTTCTTACTCATTCGGTATCGGCTAATGTAAGTCTGCCGAGCACAAGCGGTACCTACCGTCTTGCCCTTCTCCTTGAGAATGAAACAGGCGATACAGCCCGTCTCAGTAATGCCAACGAAGAAGGTTTCAGCTACACTGCTGATAATAACAAAAGGACAACAGGCTACAACGTCCTTTACACATTTACTATTGATTAATCTTGAAACCGCATTGGCACTTTTGCCAATGCGGTTTTTATCTTTTTTAAATTATGAACACCACCGTAGGGGACGGCGTTATTCCCCTGATAGGGGAAATGTCCAAAGGACAAAAGGGTAATGACAAGCGAAGCTTGCCATAACCTCGACGTCCCGTATATAAATGCGCCGCAGGCACATTAATTCTGTATTCTGCATTCTGCATTAAAAAAACGGACGACCAATGGTCGCCCCTACATCCCGCCGTTTTTTATATTGACTTTATTTCGCCGTTATTGTAAAATGATATACGGAGATTTTATGTAACAGCGGAGGTTGAAGGTTATGGAAAACAAACCTGTATATAAAAGAGTACTTATTAAACTCAGCGGCGAGGCTCTCGCAGGGGAGAAAAAGACAGGACTTGATTTTGATACGGTGCTTCGCGTTTGCGAAAGCGTAAAGAAATGTCACGATATGGGAGCCGAGATCGCGATAGTAGTAGGCGGCGGCAACTTCTGGAGAGGCCGTTCAAGCGGCAAGATGGACCGCACTCGCGCTGACCATATGGGTATGCTCGCTACCACTATAAATTCACTCGGACTTTGTGATGCGCTTGAGCAATTAGGTGTTGACGTCCGCGTTCAGACCGCTATCGATATGCGTCAGGTTGCTGAGCCTTATATCAGAAACAAGGCTGTCCGCCACCTTGAAAAGGGAAGAGTGGTAATTTTCGGCTGCGGAACAGGCAACCCCTTCTTCTCAACCGATACTGCAGCGGCACTCAGAGCTGCCGAGATAGATGCCGATGTTATCTTCAAGGCGACCAATGTTGACGGCGTATATGACTCTGATCCGAAAACAAATCCCAACGCAGTAAAGTATGACAAGCTGACCCATCACGATGTTCTGAATCAGGAGCTTCACGTTATGGACAGCACAGCCGCATCCCTGTGTATGGATAACGGCATCAAGATACTTGTTTTCAACCTTTCCGACCCCGATAATCTCGTCCGCGCAATAAAGGGTGAGGAGATTGGAACACTCGTTTATTAAAAAATAATCCTCGGAGGTAACATATATGAACGAACTCATCAAAAAGACAGAAGAACGTATGGATAAATCCATAAACGCCCTTACTCGCGAGTTTGGAACAGTAAGAGCAGGAAGAGCTAACCCCTCTGTGCTCGACAAGATAACCGTAGACTATTACGGTGTTCCTACCCCCATTCAGCAGATAGCGACTGTATCTGTACCTGAAGCACGTATTTTACAGATCCAGCCGTGGGATACCACCACCTTAAAGCTTATTGAGAAGGCTATTCAGGTATCCGATATCGGTATCAACCCCAACAACGACGGCAGAGTCATCCGCCTTTCTTTCCCGCCTCTCACTGAGGAGAGAAGACGCGACCTCGTAAAAGAGATCAAGAAAATGGCTGAGGATTCCAAGGTAGCTGTCCGCTCCATCAGACGCGACGCTATCGAAAAGCTGAAAGGCCTCAAGAAGGATAATCTGATCACCGAGGATGATCAGGCAAACGGCGAGAAGAAAATACAGAATCTTACCGACAAGTTCTGCGCCGAGATCGATACTCTTCAGGCGGCAAAGGAAAAGGAAATTCTCGAAATCTAAAGCAGAAAGTCATCGTAGCGGCGCTATGGTGACTTTTTTGAAAGGTGATACAGTTGGCTCTTTTTAAGAAAAAGGAAAAACTCGCGGCAGAGCGCAAGCTCCCCGAGCACATTGCCATAATTATGGACGGCAACGGCAGATGGGCAAAAAAACGCAGCCTGCCGAGGACCGCGGGTCACGCCGCAGGCAGTAAAAAGTTTAAGGAAATAGCAAGATATTGCAACAAGATTGGTATAAAATACCTGACTGTTTATGCCTTTTCGACCGAAAATTGGCGCAGACCAAAAGAAGAGGTCGATGCCATTATGAACATTTTCAGAGATTATCTCCGCGATTCTGCAAACTTTAAATCTGAAAATATTATGCTCAAATTCATCGGTGACAGAAGCGGTATGCCCGAGGATATCGTAAAGCTTATGGAACAGGCAGAGTTTGATTCCAAGGACGCAACAGGTCTTCGCGTTTATATGGCTATAAACTACGGCGGCAGGGATGAGCTTGTTCACGCGGTACGTGATATCATAAACGAGGGCATAAAAGCCGAGGATATAACCGAGGACACTATTTCAAAGAGGATCTATACCAAGGACTACCCCGATCCCGAGCTGATAATTCGCCCGAGCGGAGAGTACCGTCTTTCAAACTTCCTTATATGGCAGTCGGCTTACAGCGAGTTCTGGTTTTCCAATGTCTTATGGCCCGACTTTACGCCCGATGATCTTGAACAGGCGATAGACGATTATAATAACAGAAACAGACGCTTCGGAGGTGTCTAAAGCTTTATGAAAACAAGAATTATTTCAGGTGCGGTCGCGGTAGCCTTACTTATAGCCGTGCTGATAATCAATAGCTATTGGTCGGTGACGGCGGTCATCTTTATAGCTTTGCTCGCCGCGCTTGCCTCATATGAAATGCTGTTTAATACAGGCTGTGTTAAAAATATGCTCGCCGTTATCGGTGCTATGCTCTATTCCTTTGCGGTGCAGTTTTCCTATGCGGGAATTCTGCCCGTATCGACGTCTGTTTTGACGGTGGTTTATGTTCTTTTAATAGTTGCCGTGTCGCTTAAGTTCCACAGCTCATTCAAGCCTGACGCTATCACAATGAGCCTTTCAATGCCGATACTTATATCCTATGCATTTTCTACTTTGGTAGGGCTTTTGAATAATGACGGCTACGGGATTTTCTATCTTGTGTTACTGCTCAACTTCTCTTCTGTTGCCGACTGCTTCGCATATTTTACGGGAGTTGCTATTGGAAAACATAAATTAGCACCTGTTATAAGTCCCAAAAAGACAATAGAGGGCTCTGTCGGCGGAATTATCGGCTCTGTTATCGGAACCGTTGTCATCTGCCTTATATTTAATTCAATATACGACCTCAAAACGAATATGCTCATTCTCTGCCTTATAACACCCGTTATGGCGGTTGTGGGTATGCTTGGAGATCTCTTTACATCGGCTATCAAACGTACCTATGGCATTAAAGACTACGGCAATATTATGCCCGGACACGGCGGAGTGCTCGACAGATTTGATTCTATTCTGCTCTCGGCTCCCGTATTGGCACTTCTTTTAAACTATGTGGAGGTAATCTATTGAAGGATATAGTAATTCTCGGCTCAACAGGCTCAATAGGTGAGCAGGCGCTCGATGTAGCACGAAAAGGCGGCTACAGAGTGCTCGCTATCGCCGCGGGCAGTAATATAGAAAAATTAGAGGCCGAGGCTCGCGAATTTAAGGTAAAAGCGGTCGGCGTTTTTGATATTGAAAAAGGAAAAACGCTAAAAAACAGACTAGCAGACACTGACATAGAGGTTTATATCGGCGAAGAGGGAGTTTGCCGCGTTGCAGGCATCAAGGCTGATATAACACTTAATTCCATTGTCGGAATTGCAGGACTTCGTCCTACCTTTGCCGCTATAAACGCGGGCAACGATATCGCCCTCGCCAATAAGGAGACCCTTGTCACCGCGGGCGAGCTTGTAAATCGCGCAATAAAGGAAAAGGGAGTAAAACTTCTGCCTGTTGACAGCGAACATTCGGCTATTTTTCAGTCGCTTCAGGGCTCACCCGAAAAATCGCTTTCAAAGATAATCCTTACCGCTTCGGGCGGACCTTTTTACGGAAAAACCAAGGCTGAACTTCAGAATGTAACTGTAAAAGAAGCTCTCAATCACCCCAACTGGTCAATGGGCGCTAAAATCACTATCGATTCTGCCACTCTTATGAACAAGGGGCTCGAGGTCATCGAAGCGGTACACCTTTTCGGCGTTTCTCCCGATGATATTGAGGTGCTCGTCCACCGACAGAGTATCATACACTCGGCGGTAGAGTTTTCGGACGGCGCCGTTATTGCCGAGCTTGGAACGCCCGATATGAGACTGCCTATTCAGTATGCTTTCACATATCCTGAGCGCGGAGAGCTTTGCTGTGAGCGGCTCTCTTTAGCCGATGTGGCAACACTAACCTTCGCGAAACCTGATACAGACACATTCGAGTGTCTTAAAATATGTATCGAAGCAATAAAAGAAGGCGGACTGAAACCCGCCGCTGCAAACGGCGCGAATGAAGAGGCAGTCGCTCTCTTCCTTGCAGGCAAAATAAAGTTTTTGGATATTCCCCGTCTTGTGCGCGCCGCAACCGATGCTCAAAGTATAGTTGACAGCTATACCTTAGAGGATGTTTTCGAGGCTGATAAAAATGCCAGAGCCACGGTGCGCGAATTAGCGTAAAGATTTTTGCATATCCTTATTATTAGAATAAATCAAATCAGGTGATCATCATTCAGGTAATTGCTAATATATGGAATAACGTGTGGCCCTATCTTGTTGCTATACTGATGTTCCTTCTTCTTATAATTATTCACGAGTTCGGCCATTTTATAGCCGCAAAAATATGCAAGGTCAGGGTAAACGAGTTTGCCGTTGGCTTTGGACCAAAGCTTTTCAAAAAGCAGATAGGCGAGACACTCTATTCTGTAAACCTTGTACCTCTCGGCGGTTATTGCGCTATGGAGGGCGAGGACGAGGAGAGCGAGGACAGCAGAGCCTTCTGCAATAAAGGAGCGCTTAAAAGACTGTTTATCGTAGCCAACGGCGCTATTTTCAACCTTATTCTCGGACTTATAATCGTCGCTGTGACCCTTATTCCGAATACAGGAAGCGATCTGCTCGGTACTACTACCGTTGCAAAGTTTGAGGATACCGCAGTATCTTCAGAGTATGGACTTGAAGTGGGTGACGAGATACTGTATGTCGACGGCAGACGGGTATTCACTCCGCGAGATCTTTCCTATACCTTTACAAATGTAGGTGACGGCGCGGTCGATATGGTAGTCCGCCGCGATGGCGAAAAGGTTGAACTTCGGGATGTTCATTTTGCAACCGAAGAGATAGACGGAATTAGTGTTATTCAGTTTGATTTCTGGCTGCTCGGTGAAGAAAAAACCTTTGGAAACTTAGTAGAGTACACATTTAAAACAACCTTTTCTTATTGCCGTATTGTATGGTTTTCACTTATAGATCTGATAACGGGCAAGTACGGTATTTCGGCTATGTCGGGCCCTGTGGGCATCACCGCTACGGTAGGTGAGGTCGCAAGGCAGAATATACTGAATCTGCTTCCCATAATGGCGCTGATAACAGTCAATCTCGGCATATTCAATCTTTTACCGTTGCCTGCGCTTGACGGCGGAAGAATTCTTTTCATTCTTATCGAGCTTATTGCGAGAAAGCCCGTGCCGCCAAAATATGAGGGATGGGTGCATACGGTAGGCTTTGTACTGCTTATCGGACTTATGCTGATAATAACCGCAAAAGATATAATTTCCTTGTTTGTGGGGTGACACAGTGTTTTTAAATGTTGATACTAAAAAGGTTTTCGCAGGAATGGTCGCGATAGGAGGCGGCGCACCTGTTTCAATTCAGTCAATGCTGAATGTGAAGGCTGATAATATAGATGGCAACGTCGAACAGGCGAAAAGACTCGAGGCGGCGGGATGTGAGATAATCCGCGTTTCGGTGCCCGATAAAAATGCGGTAAGGCTTATTTACGCACTTAAAGAGGCGGTAAGCGTGCCTATCGTTGCCGATATTCATTTTGATCATAAGCTCGCGCTCGAAAGTGTTGCCGCGGGTGTCGATAAGGTAAGAATAAACCCAGGTAATATCGGCTCTGACGATAATGTAAAGCAAGTCGCAAACGCCTGCAAGGCGGCGGGAGTTCCGATCCGAATAGGAGTAAACTCAGGTTCACTCGAAAAGGAAATTTTAGCAAAATACGGCGCACCTACTGCCGAGGCTATGGTTGAAAGCGGACTTTATCATATCTCACTTCTTGAAAAATTCGATTTTGACGATATAGTTTTGTCGCTCAAATCTTCTGATCCGCAAAGAATGTATGACGCGTACACATTAGCGGCTTCAAAGTGCCGATATCCTTTGCATCTCGGCGTTACGGAGGCAGGTACAGAGCGAATGGGTGTTATAAAATCCTCTGCAGCTATCGGCGGGCTACTCCTTCGCGGTATAGGCTCTACTATCCGCGTATCACTCACCGATGACCCTGTGCTTGAGGTAACTGCGGCAAAGCAGCTGCTAAAAGCTGTAGGACTGCGTAATGACGGTATTAAATTCGTTTCCTGTCCTACCTGCGGCAGAACCAGTATTGACCTTATTGGTCTTGCAAAGGCGGCGGAGGAACGCTTTGCAAATGTAGATAAAAACATTACGGTGGCAATAATGGGTTGCGCCGTAAACGGACCTGGGGAGGCAAGGGAAGCCGACCTCGGTATTGCGGGAGGCGACGGCTGCGGACTTATCTTCTCGCATGGAGAGATACTTAAAAAGGTCAGCGAGGAAAAACTTCTTGACGCTTTAGAAGAGGAAATCAATAAATTTTAATTATGTTTTGAGTAGGTTAAATAATGTCTGTCAAATTTAGTGATGTATTTTCAGGCTTCGGCGACAGTTCTCGTTACGGTGCTTTAGCCGAAACCGAGCTTTTAGCTTGCGATCTAAAAATGGAAGAAAAAACGCTTGATATCGAGCTCTTTTCCGAGAGCTACATATCGGCAGGCTTTGTTGCGGCTTTTAAAACCGATATTGCCGCGGTACTCGGACTGCGTTTAGTACAGGTACATATTGAATACAGCCCCTCAGCCTTTTGTGAGCAGGCGTGTTTTGACCTTATCGAAGCAATAAAAACAAAATATTCCATTCTTAACGGATATTTTAACAAAGCCCAAGTGAATATAGTGGGCGACTCTGTCACGGTAGAGCTTAAATACGGCGGACTTGACACCATTCTCAGCATCGGTGCGGACAAGCTGTTTGAGAAAACAGTGAGAGAACGTTTCTCAAGAAATGTAAATATCAGCTTTACAGGGGTTACCGAAACCGAAGAGCTGCTACCGCCCCCGATAGAAGAGGCGCCGCCTGCGGAACCTAAAGAGACTGTAAAAATAGTAGAAAAGCCCAAAAAGGTTTACGACTATAAGCCCGCTGACGGACTTCCTGTATACCTCGAGAGCGCAGAGCTTTTCTGGGGCAGACGTCTTGATGATAAGACCAAGCCTATGATCGAGGTCACAGAGGACGATAAGTTCATTTCCTGCTGGGGTGAGGTTTTCGGAGTAGAGGTCAGAAGCATAAAGACAAAACGCGGAAATTCCAATATTCTTGAATTCTCCTTCAGTGACCATACCAATTCGCTCTCAGCCAGTATGTTTGTTGACCCTAAGGATATGGACAAGCTAAAGGACGTCAAAAACGGAAATTATATCCTCGTTAACGGTACATATGAATTCGATACCTATAAAAAGGACTTTATAGTTAAGCCGAAATCTATAGCAAAGCTACAGAAGTACACCGAAAAGGATAATTACGAAGGATTAAAGCGAGTCGAGCTTCATTGCCATACCAATATGTCGGCAAAGGATGCCGTATCTTCGGGTGCCGATATCGTCCGCCAGGCATATAACTGGGGACATAAGGCTATCGCTATTACCGATCACGGTGTTGTTCAGGCATATCCGTCTGCGGCGGGAGAGGTAAAGGCTATCCGCAAAAGCGGCGGCGATTTCAAGGTCATCTACGGTGTAGAGTCATATTTTGTCAACGATGAAAAGTACGGAACGGATTTTTCTGCGCTTTATAAACAGGGCAAGGTAAACCATCAGATAATTTTAGTCAAAAACCTTGTAGGACTAAAAAATCTTTATAAGCTCGTATCGGGTGCTCATCTCGATAATTTCTTCAAAAGACCGATAACCTTAAAGAGCGAGCTTGACAAGCACCGCGAGGGGCTTATTGTCGGCTCAGCCTGTGAGCAGGGTGAGCTTTATAAGGCGGTTATTGAGGGAAAAAGCGATGATGAGCTTCGTGAGATAGCAAGCTACTACGACTATCTCGAGATACAGCCGCTCGGCAATAATGAGTTTATGGTGCGCGAATCATCGCGCCCCGATAAGAGAAACGAAAAGACGGGCGAGGTCACACCGAATAAATTCCGTCACGTAAAAAGCCTTGAGGTGATCAAGGATTTTAACCGTAAGATAGTAGAGATCGGAGACCGTCTGAATAAGCCGGTCGTTGCCACCGGTGATGTGCATTTCCTTAAAAAAGAAGATGAAATAATCCGTAAAATACTTATGGCAGGACAGGGCTTTGACGATTTCGATAATCAAGCTCCTCTTTATCTTAAA
>JAZNTG010000007.1:0-29318 GCA_045591645.1 Acutalibacteraceae bacterium
CGACCTATTGGAATTGGGTTAATTCACATTTGTAGCGGATAACCGTTTCACCGTCATAAATTTCAGAGAATTCTGTAATACTAAAATTGTTCTTCTGATAAAAACCGACGGCATCATTATCCGTTTCAGCATATACAGACAATAAATCATAATTATTTATCACTTGTTTTATCATATAAGAACCAATGCCTTTGCCACGAGCAGATAAATCAACCGCAATTCCTAATATCTCAACTTTCTTCTGTTCAATAAAAGAAACAGCCATAACACCCACAATCTTTCCGTGACTAAAACAAGCAAAGATTTTTACAGAGTTATTATTCAGAAATTGTTCTACTTTCTTATTAAACTTTTCTTCGGTAGGCATAAACATACAGTGTTTGTAAATCTCATATGTTTGTAAAATATCGTTCTTGTGAGTTAATTCTATTAGGTTCATTGCACGCACCTACAAATTCTTATTTATCGGTGAGATAATTATATCATTTTTCGCACCTTTTCTCAATCCCTTTTTCTTTGTTTACTGCGGGGCAAAATTTGTTCTGCGAAAGGCCTTGACTTTTGGGGCGGACAGAGTTACTATACAGACGACAAAAAACACCTCGGATGCGGCTTAAAGCTGCATTCGAAGTGTTTTGCTTGACCACAGTTTATCCCACATCCACGCTCGGAGGACACGGAAACAGTGGAGGTAAGAGTGCCGGAAAGGATGTGTTTCCGAGCGGAAAGGGGCGGAAATGCCTAGAAACGAGCGGAAACAGGTACTCCGGATTTCTTTGGGAACTAGATGCCGCAGGTTCGAGTCCTGTCACCTCGACCAAAATTTTGACCGAAAATAGAGGTTTATCCTCCACTTTCGGTCATTTTTTATGCCTTTTTGGGTGTTTTTCCGCCACTTTTGCAAAAATCGTGTTTTTACGACCACATAATCAAATGCGGACTACGAAATTTCCTTTTCTTTGTTTGCTGCGGCGCAAATTTTGAGCCTCTTTACTTCCATATGAGCTAATTCGTTCGCATGTTTGTATATCTCTGTAAAAAATGGAAAAAGTAAGTAATAGAAAATAAACGGAGGTAATGAAATGTTTAAACACGAAAAGATGCTTTTTCATCCTGTAGCGGTAGAGAGGCCTAATCCGCAGTATGCGGCACTGCTTCAAGAACAACTTGGCGGTGGTAACGGCGAGCTTAAAGCGGCGATGCAGTATATGTCGCAGAGTTTTAGAATTAAAGACCCTGAAATTAAGGATTTGTTCCTTGACATTGCTGCAGAAGAACTCGGTCATATGGAGATGGTGGCACAGACCATCAATCTCTTAAATGGTCACGATGTGGATGCCGAAAAGGTTCCGTCAGGCGAAATTCAGTCACACGTGCTTTTAGGACTTAATCCAGGTCTTATCAACGCTTCGGGTTACTCGTGGACGGGCGACTATGTAACCGTTACAGGTGATTTATGCGCCGATTTGCTCAGCAATATCGCATCCGAACAGCGTGCAAAGGTGGTTTACGAATATCTTTACCGTCAGATTGACGACAAAAAGGTGCGTGAGACCATCGACTTCCTTTTGAACCGCGAGGAAGCACACAACCAGATGTTCCGCGATGCCTTTAACAAGGTGCAAAACTCCGGCTCTAACAGGGATTTCGGCACAATAAAAGCCGCTAAGATGTATTTTTCTATGTCGGACCCCGGTCCCAACGCATTCGCTACAGGCGAAACTAAACCCGTATCTTTTGATAAGTAATATTAAAACCGCTGAAGTTCTTTATGCTTTAGCGGTTTTTCATAATTACCAAATAAACGGTATCAGTCGGTACTTGACTTTTTGCTTATACTCACGATAGCCGTCGAGTTCTTTTTCAAGAAATTCTTCTTCGTCACGAATCCGTTTTGCTATGATAAAAGGATATGCTAGGAAAATCAAAAATGAATATACCGAGCCGAGCACTAGCGGCATTGATAAAAACAAAAGCAAAGTTACGCTATACATTGGGTGTCTGACAATTCCATACAGTCCAGTATCTATTACCTTTTGATTTTCCTGCACTTCGATAGTACGGCTTAGATATGTATTTTCTCTGAGCACCTCTGCATAGAGAATGTATGCCACCAAAAGCGCCACTGCAGCACCGATTGAGATGCCTTTTGACAAGGTGTATAAGTTGAAACGAAAGCCAAATCCCGCAACGATAAACCCAGCCAGAAACATAAGACCGCTTAACTTCACAACAAGGCTTTGCTCTTGCCTTTTTTCTTTTGCGTTCAGTCTGCTTTTTAATAGTTCGGGGTTTTTGAACATCATTACAATCCCTGCAAAGAACATCGGAATAAACAATATTCCCAGAAGCAACCAACCGTTAAAAAATGACAAGCTGCCTGCAGGTAAGAATATTAATAGCCCTACTAAAGCCACGCCTAATAAAAATTTCGTTATTGCTGAGATGAATAATTTTAAGGTCATAGCAGTCCACCGCCGAATTGTTGATTTATCGATATGTGTAATACTTTTAAAATAAAACAAATCTTCAAACTTTTTATCTAATGCAACACAAAGAATTAACGCTAATTTAGCTGTAGGGTTAAATTGCCCTGTTTCAATGGAACTGATGGTGTTTCGCGATACGCCGACCATTTCAGCTAATTGCTGTTGGGACAACCCTTTTTACGTTCTCGCATCTTTCAGATTGTTTTTTAATAATTAAGCTGCGAGCATATGCTCCTATGCGGCGATATTTTCGTCAAGCGCAACCTCTGCCGCCTTTACACTAATCCATAAGTCATCGTCATGGGGTCTTGAAAAAGCGAAATCTTAGGCGGTGTGAACGTAAAAATTATAAACAAAACGGCTATTATGCAAAGTATTACTATCGCCACGGTTGAATACCGACAAAAGTTCTTGTCGCTTTTCATAAGTCGCGTTTCGGTTATAAAGGTAACAGCCGCCGCAATAAAAAAGATGATGATATTAAACCAATCTGCCGACACCCCTAATGCGCCGGTATAGGTGTAATAAATTACAGGTATTACCATAAGCCCTGTCAGAATACCGATAAGTTTTGCGCACCAATAATTCTCATAGCCTTTGGAAAAATATCGGCTCTCTAAAAGCGCGAAAGCAAACATCGGGAAAAACAATATTTTCATATGCTCCCATATAGACTCATTCACAGCCGAAAACAGCGCAACAAAGGTATTATCCGTCCAATCGTAAAGAAAATGCAGCAGCGTTCCCGCAACACCTGTGAACACGAACCCCGCAAATTGCCAAAAAGATAATGATTTTTTCATACCTATGCCCTCTTTTGCAATATACTAAATTAAGTATATTCAAAAAAAGCCAATCTATGAAATGAACGCTAAGCTCTTAAATTCTATAGGGGCATCTGTTGCCAATACACTGATTATTCTGCGCTGAATGAGCACACTTTATTTTGCCAAGCTCCATTTTCACGCCAAGGTTTATATCTGAAAATTTAACAGACTCGGTTATAGCAAGGTATGAATCACGCTTACAGCAACGCGGTCCGCCGACTTTTCCGATAGCTTCAAGGGCTTTGGCGGTCATTTGGTTGGATAGTCCCCACGCTTCATTAGCGAGCGGTGTAGAGCCTGTAACGATTGACACAAACATACCGGTACTCACTCCAGCTCCGCAAGCGCCCCAAAAACCGCAAGCACCACCCGGAACTTTTTTACCGCGAGACTGCATTTCGATAAGCGACTTATTAAGGTCAATTTCACCGCCTGCGTTTTTATATGCTGTAAGCAAGGCAGAGCCGACCATAATATGATGCTCTGGCCCGTGCATATGGCAAAACGGCAAAGTCATCAGCTTTTGCAAAATCTCGATAGGATTTTTTGAGGTTTCACTCATACAAATGCCGATAATGGTGTCGCTCCCCTTTGAGTGACACTCATTACAAATATAGTGACCGTTAACACAAGATGTCTTGCTGTTTTCACGTTTGTGGCAAAGCGCGCATTCCATCTCCGTGTCGTTCTCCAAATATGTAAGCGGCGCGCCGCAAATCAAACATTCATCTTTCATTTTTTCTCCCTTGTAGGTTTATGTATTTATTATAGTATTTTAAGTATAGTTTCCGAAAACAGTGTTTTTCTTTTATCCTTGCGACATTCAGCGTTGACACAGCGAGTTTGATGTATGCGTTTTTATTTCTGGATAAGTGTCGGTTTTTCTTGTGGTTTTGGGAGGGGCCCCACATTCACATCAAAGTAGATATGTTCCTTTACTTTTTGCCGACTTAATAATGCTACCGTTTCGACGTGTTCCGTGTGTGGGAACATATCCACGGGTTGGATGCGGCGGACCTTATAGCCCTTTCTGGTAAGGTATGATAGGTCGCGCGCCTGTGTTTCGGGGTTGCAGGAAATATAGACCACCTTTTCGGGAGCGAGGATAACAAGACTTTTAAGAAAATCGAGGCTTGCACCTGCGCGCGGCGGATCCATTATAACGACATCGAACCTTTCGCCCGAATTTGCCGCTTTTACCATAAATTTACCAGCGTCATCCTCATAGAATTTGATGTTTTGAACTCCGTTCAGCTTTGCGTTGGTAACGGCGTCTTTTACGGCATCTTTATTCAGTTCAACACCGATAACCTCTTTGGCGTTTTTAGAGGCGATAATGCCGATAGTGCCCGTTCCGCAGTATACATCAAGCACCCTTTCCGTGCCCTGAAGGGCAGCAAATTCCATCGCTTTATTGTAAAGCACCTCGGTCTGAGTGGGGTTTATCTGGTAGAAGGCTTTAGGCGATATTCTAAAAGTAAAGCCGCAAAGTTCCTCCTCGATATAGCCGTCTCCGAAAAGGACACGACTCTCCTCTCCGAGGACGAGGCTCGTCCTCTTATTATTCACATTCTGGACGACAGTCGTGATCTCGGGGTGGCGGGAAAGCAGAGCGTTCACAAACTGCGACTCCTTTGGAAAATCGATTACCGAGGTAACCAACACAACCATTATCTGTCCGCTTAAAAATCCTCTTTTTATAAGGACGTGACGCAAAAAACCTTTCATTGTAATATCATTAAAGGGCTTCATTTTAAAGCTTTTGAGCAGTTTGCGTATAGTAACGATTATCTCATCTGCCTTTTCGTCCTCTATAAGACAGCTATCGACAGGAACAATATTATGGGTAGAGGACTGATACACACCCGAGATTATCTCACCCTTTCTCTCACTAAAGGCCGCCTGCACCTTATTGCGGTAATGATAGGGGTACTCCATACCGATTATTTCGTTTGCGTGATGATAACGGCCGAGTAGCTTTATCACCTTTACCTGTTTAAAGCTGAGTTGACGGTCATATGGAAGATTATGTATCTGACATCCTCCGCATTTTTTATAAAGAGGACATTTTAAAATATTACCATTCATATTTTTCTCTCCAATTTTGCTACCGTTTCGACGTGATGCGTTCTCGGGAATAGGTCAAACGGCATATACTCTTTAAGCTCATATCCGAGAGATGAAAGAATTTTTATATCTCTGCCGAGAGTCGCAGGATCACAGGAGATATAGACAAGTCGTTCAGGGCAGAAGTCGTTCGCAATTATTTTAAGTAATTCCTCACTGCAACCCTTACGTGGGGGATCCACAATTATAACCTCGGGACTTATTCCCTCTTTATTTAACGCTTCAGCAGCATTTGCCGCATCAGAACATATGAATCTTGCATTCGTAATGTTATTATTCTGAGCATTGAACTTTGCATCCTTTACCGCTTCGGGAACTATCTCAACACCAATTATCTCTTTAGCTTTATCAGCCATTGAAAGACCTATGGTGCCCGCACCGCAGTAAAGGTCGAGAAGTGTTTTTCCCTTTGGCTTTGCATACTCTGCCGCCTTTTTATAAAGCCTTTCCGCCATATCGCGGTTGACCTGATAGAAAGAAAGCGGATCGATACGCACCTTTATACCGCAGAGGATATCGTAGATATATCCGTCGCCGTAAAGGTTTTTGCACTTATTGCCTAAAATTACATTTGTTTTAGCCTTATTGATATTAAGCACTACAGCTTTTAATCTTTCTCCCGTTTTCTCCAAAAGCAATTTTACAAGCTCATCAGAATCGGGCAGACTGTCTCCGTTTATAACAACACAGACCATCAGCTCATTTGTAGCGACGGCGAGGCGTAGATATAAATGTCGGATAAGTCCTTTACCCGTCTGCTCATTATATACAGAAAGCTTCTTGCCCTTGATCCACTCTGTAAATATTTGGGATATTTTATAAAATTCCTCGGGTTGAAGCCTACAGTCACCCGAGGGTATTATTCTGTGAGAATGGCTTGCATAAAAGCCAACCGTATAATCCTCTGATACAGGGTACTGCGCTTTATTTCTATAACGAAACGGGGTATCACTGCAGATTGGCTGCGGCTCCATATTAATACCGCCTATGCGCTTTACGGCATCCTCGACCTTTTTCTGCTTTGCGTGAAGCTCTGCCTCATATGAAATATGGCGGTAGACGCAACCGCCGCACTTTGAAAAGGCGGCGCAGTCGATATCGCATCTGTCGGGAGAAGCTGTAATGATCTCTTCTGCCTTGCCAAAGGCACAGTTTGATTTCACCTTTAAAATTTTTGCCTTTATCCTGTCCCCTATCGCAGTCATAGGCACAAAAACGGCAAGACCCTCGTATCTTCCGATACCAGAGCCTTCGCTTGACATAGCGGTTATTTCGAGTTCAATAAAATCGTTTTTCTTCATCTATAGCTTCCTGACATATTATTTTCGTAATAATCAAGCACCAGATTGTAGTTGGTCATAGCAAATCTTGAGTGTACCACATAGCAAGCGATCATAAGCGGCAGCGTATATATTGCAGGGGCAAGCAGAAAGGTAAGCAGTGCCCAGCCGAGTAATGATGCTACAAGAGATAAAAACGACGAGGATGAACGCTTTGACACCATACAGGAAATATGCACCGCTTCAAGTAAAAGCAGCTCCTCATCCATCACGGCTACGACCGCGACAAGATAATATCTTGAGATATAAAGTATAGCACAGATAACGCCCACGATATATAAAAAGCTTTCGATAAGTATCAGGTTTGCCGCCCAAAGAGGAATGTCCTGTCCGAGAGTCTGATACAGCCAGCTGCTTGACAAAATGTTAGTGACAAAATAAGGTAGCATACAAAGTATTATTGCTGTAGTTACTCTCCAGCCGATGATAAAGGTAAGCTTTATTGCGCGAACATATCTTTTACGGCTTCCGAAATAATAAAACGCAGACGAGATATCATCCTTTGCCGAGTCGGTAAGCCTCCAGAAAAAGCGGATAATGCCCAAAAACAACGGTGCCAGCACAAATACCGATATGATCGGCATCATAATATTTGCGACATACATAAGAACCTGTTGGTTGCTTGATAAAACGATAGAGGAAAGCAGACTCACTATAAGCACGCTGAAAAGACCGAGTGACGATACAGTTATCGCCTCGACCCATCTTCCCCTTAAAGCGGCTCTCGCCGTTGCTTTTACTACCGAGCTGTTAGGTATCTGATAAGGATTCATAATGCTATCTCCTTATTATAAGGTTTTGAGCTTTGCAAAGCCCGCCATTATCTTTTTGGTGCCGACCGTTTCAAAGGCTATCTCAAGCATTGCGTCATTACCCATCGGTGTGACACGGGTTATCATTCCCTGTCCAAAGGTCTTGTGCTCTACTGTCATTCCGACAGTATATGAAGCTGTGCTGCCCTGCGGCTTTGCTACAGTGGGTGCTTTGAAGATCTTTGAATAATCGTAATCCGATGTTCTGCTCTGCGGTATCGTTTTCGCGCCCGAGCCGCCAAAATAGCTTCTGCCTGATTTTATATCGCAAAGGTGCTCGGGAATCTCGTTAACAAAGCGGGACACGGGGTTGCGCGAGGTGCTGCCGTATAGCATTCTCATATCAGAATGGGTAATATGCAGTCTTTTCTTGGCACGGGTTATGGCAACATATGCAAGGCGGCGTTCCTCCTCAAGCTCGATAGGTCCGCCGTAGATAGCCTGATTTGAGGGAAAAAGTCCTTCCTCCATGCCGACTAAGAACACCCTCTCAAATTCAAGACCCTTAGCCGAATGGACGGTCATCATAACAACTGCGTCGGCACCCTCCTCATAAGAGTCGATATCACTGATAAGCGCTACCTCTTCAAGATATCCCGAAAGGGTGGCGTCCTCATTTTCGTTCTCGTACTGCATAATGCTTGTTGCCAGCTCGCGTACATTTTCGACTCTTTCCTGCCCCTCGGGGCCCTCTGCCATAAGAGAATCAACATATCCCGTCTTCTGTAGCATAAGATCAAAAATTTCGTGGATAGAAAGCGTCTCGGACGCTTCGGTCAGCTCATCTATCATAGCGCAGAAGTCGCTTAGCTTTCGAGCGGCGCGGGAAAGCATAGGATAGTGCTCGGCATTGTGAAGCACCTCGAATATCGAGACACCGAGAGAGGAGGCGATAGCGGCGGCATTGTTTACCGTTGTATCACCTATGCCGCGCTTTGGTTCGTTTATAATACGGCGAAGCCGCATATCGTCGCAGTTATTGTTTATAAGCTGCATATAAGCCATAACGTCGCGTATCTCTTTACGGTCAAAGAAACGGTGGCCGCCGATAATACGGTAGCTGATACCGCTTCTTGCAAACACATTTTCCACCGAGTTCGACTGCGCATTCATACGGTAAAGTATGGCGTGATCGGAAAACTTTGCTCCGTTTTTTACATTTTCTAGGATAGTATCCGCAATATGGCGCGCCTCAGCCTGCTCATCGGGGGCGGTATAGATGCTTATCTTTTCACCCGCACCCGCATCGGTCCAGAGATTTTTGCCCGTACGGCCCGAGTTGTTTGCAATAACGGCGTTGGCGGCATCAAGAATATTGCCGACCGAGCGGTAATTCTGCTCCAGCTTAATAACCTTTGCATTTTTATACTGACGCTCAAAGCTCAGAATATTCTCGATAGTGGCTCCTCTGAAACGGTAGATGCTCTGATCGTCATCGCCCACAACACAGATATTCTTGTGGTGGCTTGCAAGCAGCTTGCAAAGCACATACTGAGCGTGGTTGGTGTCCTGATACTCATCGACCATTATGTAGCGGAATTTTTCACTGTAATACTGCAAAACGTCTTCGTTTTCCTCAAGCAGTCTTACAGTATTGGATATCATACCGTCAAAGTCCATAGCGTCGGCGGTAGCAAGTCGATTTTCATATATTCCGTATATCTTCGCGATGGTCTTCATTCGGTAATCGTCGCCGACCGTTGCAGCATAATCCTCAGGACTTATGAGTTTGTCCTTCTGCGCGGAAATGACGCTCAGCACCGATTTCGGCTGAAATATTTTATCATCAAGATTATTCTCTTTTATGATCTCCTTTAAAAGGCGCTTCTGATCGTCGGTATCGTAGATAGTAAAGCTTGAAGAATATCCTATCCGGTCAGCGAAGCGTCTGAGAATTTTACCGCAGACCGAATGGAAGGTGCCTGCCCAAACACCGCTCTGCTCGTCGCCGAGCTTTGCGCCGATACGCTCTTTCAGCTCATTTGCAGCCTTGTTTGTAAAGGTGATGGCGAGTATTTCCCACGGCTTTGCCGCTTTGTAGGAAAAGGAACGGCAGGACGGCATTTCGCCCCCGTTTCTGAGATAATTTTCTGCCATCATAACATCAAAATCATCAAATTCGGGAACAAAATGAGAATCATAAGCTTCTCCGTATTTGATAAGATATGCGATACGGTTGACAAGAACAGTGGTTTTTCCGCTTCCCGCACCTGCAAGCACAAGCACAGGACCCGATGCCGCGGTGACCGCATTGAACTGCATATCGTTCATTCGTGAAAACTCTTTTTCTATAACTGCGTTACGTAGAACTTTAAATTCATTTGGTGTCATTTGATATATCCTTTATGTACATATTAATTCATTTTATATTTTACTATAAATACGCTAATTAATCAATGACTAAAGTATAAATAATAATTAGAAATCATAATATATAATCGACTACCTTTAAAGGAGACTATTATGAAAAAGATAAATGTATGGGCGCTTGTGATAAGCATAGCCATAGCCGAGCTTACAGGTATACTCTCAGCTCTGCTTTCAGGAAATATTTCGGGTTCATATGCTGAGTTTACTAAGCCTCCTCTATCCCCTCCGTCAATACTCTTTCCCATTGTATGGACTATACTTTATGCACTTATGGGCGCCGCGGCTTATTTTGTGTGGGACTCGGTTCGCGGCAGTAAAGAGGAACGGACCGAGGCGCTTACATTCTATGTAGCGCAACTGATCGTTAACTTCTTTTGGAGTATTATATTCTTCCGTTTTGAAGCCTATTGGCTTTCGGTAGCGGTCATAATCTTGCTTGATATTCTCGTTATAGTAACTATGTTGAAATTCAGGAATATCAACCGCTTATCCTACTGGCTGATGATACCGTATCTTATCTGGCTGCTATTTGCAACCTATCTTAATATCGGTGTTGCGGTTCTAAACTAAAAAATGGGTATTGCTTATGTAGCAATACCCTGTGTTCCCCCAAGTCCAAAGCTGACCGACAGTGCCTGATTTACCCTGTCCATAGAGCTGTTGTCAAGACAGCCCATCTTTTCCTTTAGCCTTTGTTTATCTATTGTCCTTACCTGCTCGAGCAGCACGATCGAGTCCTTTGCCAGACCGCAGCCGTCGGCATTCACCTGAATGTGGGTCGGAAGCTTGGTTTTATCACGCTGACTTGTTATTGCGGCGGCAATAACAGTGGGGCTGTAGCGGTTGCCAATATCGTTCTGGATTATGAGTACGGGACGGATACCGCCCTGCTCTGAGCCTACCACGGGACTTAAGTCTGCGTAATAAATTTCTCCACGCTTGATTGTCATTAATTTTCACACCCTGTAAGTTTTTGTGATAATATTTTTACCGCTCTGTTCTCTTTTTAAACATCGTTTCATTAATTTTCCTACGACATTTTATGCGGACAAACGGTCGGGTGTGATAATTCACAGACCACCGAATAACAAAAAGCACTCCTCTCGGAGTGCTTTTTGTTATTCCTCATCATCTGAGTCTCGGTCGCTTATTGATATAAATTCAAAATCGCTTGTATCGTCTTCCTCTACAACCATATCCTGCTCATATTCAAGTTCCTCTTCATATCGTGAAGCTTTGACGATCTTTACGATAAGAACTATTATTGCAACTATGAGCAGAAGTATAACACCGACTATAGTTATCGCGACAACCTTAGTCGAGGTATCCATAGACATTATGTTTTCCCATATGGTGCCGTCATTTTTATCGGGCTCGGTATCAACGGGAGTATTAGTAACAGTTAGGTTAACTGCCCTCTGAAGGGTATGCTCTACGGTATCATATCTATAGAAGCCTGTGTTGCCGTCAGGACCCTTTGCATAAATGAGCGCAAACTCCGCAAAAGTCGGGTCGCTACTCTGATAAGCGGTCACCTTGTATCCTGCGATATCCATTGTTATCTCGGAATAGCCCTCGGGGATCTCATCGGGAGTAAGAAACTCATAGAACTTAGACTCACTCATCATATAGGTGAATACGGTAAAGGTGCCGTCCTCAAGCGGGCGGAAGAAAGCGCCGTTTGAGCCGTCGGTATCAGTAAGGTATACGAGCACAGAATCTCCGTTTTTGATAGAGGCAAACTCTTTATCGTTATATTTGTAAACATCTACCGCATATCCCGGGAAAAGATTTTCAGTATCGAATTGATCAGCTATATATTTGTCCTTTCCGTCTGCGATGACCGAAGTCTTTTCATCGGTGGGGTTTTCGGTATCGGGAACATCAGGCTCGGGTGTTGTGCCGTTTGCGGCAAGACGGGTGATATTGAGAGTATATCTCTTAACCGTTCCGTCCTCGGCAGTAACAACAATAACGCGCTTATTGCTGCCAACCTTCATTTCCTTAGAGCCTTCGACATCCCACTCGGCACCCGAATGAGAAGTTCCTGCGCCAACGGTCAGTGTTTTAACAGTGTTCGGTATAGTGATGCTGTAGGTTGTAACGCTTGCTGAAAACTTGGGTGTCAGCGAGCCTGCAGAGGGGGTGATATATTTAAGGTTTGCATCAGAAGACTTTGAAGCGGATCTGTCAACAATTTCAACCGTTGCTGAGCATCCTGTTATGCTCTCTATCGGACCGCCGTCGGAATATCCAGCTTCCAAAACCGAAAGAGAGGTCTTTCCTGTTCCTACCGCTTTAAAAACGATATCTTCAGAAGCGTTTTTACCGTTTGCAGAACCTGCTATGGTCACAATGCCGCCTGAACCTGATCCGTTTTTAGCTGATACAAACTGCAATACCGAAGTATCGTATTTAAGCTGAGCCTGAACAGCATACATATCCGAAGAAGCGCTGAATCTAACCGTGACGGTAAGTGTATCTCCCACGTTTAAACTGTTTTTTGAAAATGCTATGCTTGTTCCTGCAGCAAAAGCATTGATTGCAAAGGCAGAAATTGCAATACATATTACGGCAAGAACCGCCAAGTATTTTCCAAATGTTTTTTTCATTGAAATAGTCCCCCTATTGAGTTATTGAAGCGATCTTTAAAATATGCTTTTGCACAAGCGCAAGATCTATGATATTGATGGAATTATCCCTATTTGCATCGGCACCGATAGCATTTATTCCGCTCATCGTGGATATTTTCAAAATATGCTTTTGTATAAGTGCAAGGTCTATTATGTTGATACTGCCGTCGCCGTTAGCATCACCGTAGATTATAACGGTTTTATTCAAAAACTCGGTATTATCGGTCTTGTATACCGTTATCTTGTCGCCTGTTGCGATATTTCCGCTTGTCTTTTCTTTGCCTGCGGAATTGAAGATCTTTAATGTGCCGTTTTTGACCGTAAAGGCTTTTTTAAAGGCTTCGACCGTGGTTTCAGGTGAAATTCCCGTGAGATAGGTACCTACCGTATAATCGGTAGTTACCTCAGGC
Source organism: Acutalibacteraceae bacterium (assembly GCA_045591645.1). GTDB lineage: Bacteria > Bacillota > Clostridia > Oscillospirales > Acutalibacteraceae > SFWF01. The sequence continues at coordinate 13,009 of JAZNTG010000007.1, forward strand.
TCAGGAATGATTATCTCCCCTTGACCCTCTTTCCGCACAACAGAGATAGTATAATCAGCGGTCTTACCCGAGGCAGCTTTGACTGTCAGCGTCACTGTATTTTCGCCGACTTTAAGTTCGTGTTCGCCCGTACCGCTGACTGTAGCGCCCGATACAGGTGTCGCGGATACTTTTATCTTTGCAACATTGTAGTCAACAACCATCTCATAACTGTTTGTGTACATTCCAAACGAGGGTGTTATCGACTGTCCCTCCACTGTAATATCGGTAAGGTAGTAGTTGTTCGCGCCGTTAGAGGTCGGAAGTGCGGTTTTATTTTCCTCGGGCATATTCTTGAACACGGGTATGCTGAAGGTCAGTGCCGTCGTATCGGCAATATCTGCATATGCCTCTTTCATTATAATAGACTCTTTGTATGCCGCTTCAATATTGGTCATATACTGATGATTGTAGTAATTCGGCCCGATTAGGTCGAATTTTTTATAATATAGAGTGTCCTGACCAACATCTATATATCCGCTGCCATACCAGATAGCACCGCCTATTATAGATTTAGCACGGCTTGTCCACGGAAGCTGATATTTAGTTTTGCTTGTAGCAGAAGCAAAGTCACCTCTTGCGTACATAAGTCCCCTTTGAACAGCGGTAAGTGAGCCTTCAGAATGTGCGCCGATATTGAAATGATTATAGTAACCGCTGAGCCCACTGCCGTAAGTACCCGAAATAAGTCCGCTGGTGCCGCCTCTTCCCTGCTCCTGAATAATCATTGCGGCAAGGACATAGGGGCTGACCTTTGAGGTTTTGCCCGCCGACATAAGCAGGTCGGCATAGGTTTCAAAAGTATCCTCAGGGAAGTCTCCAGACATAAAGGAATTTTCTATTATCTTATTGATACCGTCTTTATTCTGAAGAGCTTCATTATAGGACTGATCCAGAAATTGGTAAATTCCCTGTTCGTTCAGAAAGTTTCTGGGTTCAAGGTAATATGCAACAATGTCTCTGTAGGCTGTGACCCAGCTTGAGCCGTCAAAACCTACATAATTGCTTTTCCCCCAATCATAAGCACCGTACTCCATAGACTTATAAGAATCGGGGCGGCTGATAGACACAAGACTTTTGCCAACTGCGCTTTCAGCTGCGAGGACTTCATCCCAGGTAAGATTTATATGGTCGGCCAAGAATATCCACTTAGGATGAGTAGCGTGAAGCTGACGGAGAAGCACCTTATAGCTTTCGGGAAAGCCCTGCTTTTCGAGGTTTTCCTCAAAGGTGGCATCTGGAACATACTCTGCAGGCGGAATTATCTCAGTAACATTAGTTATGTACTGGGCGGCAACATACGCAAAACCGCCGTCTGCCGCTTCGTATTCAATCTTATACCATTGGCGTTTATCACCGTTTACGCCCGAAACCTTATTCCCGTGAATTGTGACCGTCTCTCCTCTGTTGAGTCGTGCGAGTTCGGTCGATGTGGCACTCGCTTCCTTTCTCACAGTAAGGTATGAGCCTGAATCCACATTCACCGTGCCTGAATAGGTCTTTTCTTCTGCAAAAGCGGAAGATCCGGTATATAAGCAAAGGGTCAGTATAACGAAGCTCATTACAAAAGATAATATCTTTTTACAGTTCATTATGCCAACCGCCTTTCGAATAAAATTAATACATTTCAATTATAACAATTTTGTAACTTCTTGTCAACACAGTACACATACTTTTTCAGAGTTTATGTAAACCAAATCTATCCAATAATCGCTTGAAAATTTACTTTTTATTGAAAACAATAAAATTCTTGACAATCCCCTGCTACCCAAATATAATATATAGGCAACAATCAAATAAATATGGAGACGTATCGAAGTGGTCATAACGGGGCTGACTCGAAATCAGTTAGGGAGCAATCCCCCGCGAGTTCGAATCTCGCCGTCTCCGCCAATAAAGAAGGAATCGTGCCGAAAGGTACGGTTCTTTCTTTATTCTCATAGCGAGATTCGAAAAGGAGGGAGCGAAGCGGAAGAAAAGCGTCCGGTGGACGGTTTTTGCCGACCGGTGCGTGTCGGCAAAAGATTTATCTTTTGTCGAGCGAATCTCGCCGTCTCCGCCAAAGAATAACCGCAACTTTGATACAAGTTGCGGTTATTCTCTTTTTGTGATATAATGATAAAAAGGCGGTGGTTATTGTGTTCTTCTCTAAACGAAATCGTATTATAAAAAAGGCTGTCAAAAAAACGGTTTCGGATTTTGCCGACAGAACCCCGAAAATATATGAGCATTTCTTCTATGGTGCATTTGATATTGCACCGCAGTATCTTGTGGTTTGGTATCTGTTTCAGACTGATGCTGAATTAGAAACTGCAAAATCATCTGGCTATTGTGATGATCTGGAGAAAGCGACAATTTCCAATTTGATTGATCTTGGTTATCCGCAAGAAGCGTTTGAAATTACAAACACGGGTACTCCCAACATTACCTTTTGCGGTGGCACAGAAGAGGATCAGCAAAACATTTTGAATTCGTTAACATATAGAAAAGTCATGATTTCCTTCACTACGAAGGAAGATATAGACAATAAGGCAAATGGCGATTATCATGTGTATTTTCAGTAAATGCACCCCCTAAAATCACTTTGCACCCCCTTACCTCAAAAGGGGGTGCATTTGTATTAAAATCAGGGTTAGTCTTCAAAGAATAACCGTCATTCTGATACAACGGAATGGCGGTTATTTTATACCTAAAATTGGAGTTTTGCGAACTTTTAGGTCAATAAATCAACAAACCTCTTGATTATGCCATTTTAAATCGTTGAATGATTGGTAATCGTTAAATTATATGCCTAATAGTTGATTTGTTAGGTAATCGTTGAATCATCTGCGTAAACGTTGAAATATAGTTGTACCTATGGTATAATTTATTTAAGGAGGGGAGAGTATGGATAACTGCCTATTACCAGAATTAGAGCGTACTTTTAAAAAGTGTTCCGATTGCTTACTGCATCCTGATTACATTGCCAGCCTGAATAAACTATACAATATAGAACTATCACAAGAACTTATTGATTATCTGTGCAATAAAATTACTTCTAAAAAACATATCTGGGAAATACGATTCGATCATCTTCGTATTCTACTACTCAATCCCTCTGCAAAAGCATTTGATCTGAAAGAGTTCTATTTTGAAAATTTGAAAAAATGCCGCAGAATTGCAATGAAGATTTTTTATATTCGCGGATATGCAATTTATGCTTCAGAGGAAGAATTGAATCCGGTAATGGAGAAATTCCGAAAAAACCTCGATAAGAATCACGACTATATTGACTATAACTACTTGTTGTCGGTTGCAGGAATTCCGTATCTTGTAGACACATATGGGTATGATTGCTTTGTGAGAACTCTTGAAAAGGCGGAGGAAGAACATCAACGAATCGACCCGCTGCTCCGAGGATACTTCACATTAAATGTAAAGCTTGAACAAGTTGATCTTCTGTCTATTGAGGAAGTTTGGCGGCGGTCAGAGCGTTTTTTGGAAAAATGCCCAAACAAGTAATGATTCACCTTGTTTGCACCCCCTAATCTCAAAAGGGGGTGCATTTGTATTAAAATTAGGGTCAGTCTTCAAAATTAAGGAATCATACCTTTGGTGTGGTTCATTATTTTTTTGTGGTGGTGCGAGTGTGAGAGGTAGTTCGTCGAAGCAGTTCAAAATGCGCGATAGCATTTTGAAACTGTGAAGTCGGGAGCACGAAGGTTTTGCCGCTTGCCGCTCGGAGCGATCGGCATAAGCAGAGCGCACCGTATCTCTTTACGCCGCCAAGGACTCCTTGAAGATTTTATCCTTCAAGGAGTTTTCTCATACGAAAAGAATGGGGTCCTCCAAAGGAAGGAAGCCCCATTCTTTATTCTTCGACTGACTCTGTTTTTTAGATTTATTCAGGCTTAGTCCACTGAGCTAAGAGTGACTCGCCCTCAGGATATTCGGGAATTCTTTTTTCAAGCCTTGAAAAGATCACCAAGTACGCAACAAGTATCAGCAGAGCAACGCTCGAAATTATAAGACCTGTGCTAAGTCCCGGTGTCTCGTATTCAAATACGATAGTGCTTGTACCCTCGTCTACGGGTACCGCCATAAATCCAACATTCACCTTTTCTATATTAACAGGTTCACCGTTTACATAAGCCGTCCAACCCTCATCGTAGGGAATCGAAAAGAATACAAGGGTATCTTTTTTTCTTTCTACCGTCGCCGTGAAGCTGTTTTTATCAGTTTTGAAGGCTGTCGCAGAGCTTTTGCGTCTGGCTTTGCAGTCTTGCTGCATAGTGTTGTCACTTAAATTCAAAAGGCTGCCGTCGTCATAGTATTCATCCATGCTCACAAACATATGACCGTATTTTTCTATCTGCTCGTCGCTTAATACTATCGCCTTGAGCATCAGCTTTGCCTTTTCGGTGTCCGAATAGTCTTGGCAATCCTCCTCTGTCATATAGACATCATACGAGAAACCGTAGGGAATATAGTTTGTATTCTCATAAATATTGTAGCCCGACTCATTTCCGATAAGCTTGTATCCAAACATTTCATTTCTGCCATTTTTGTCAGTAAAATCATCCGAAGATGCTTCTCTTTCCAGCAGATACTTGACCGAAAGCAAGGCCCTCGCAGGATACGAATCGACTGTCGGACGGCTAGCCACACCTCGCTGCTCGCCTATAAACTTCCAGAACTCGGTAACCGATGGCGGCACTATGGAATGGAAGCAGTTGATGCTCGAATATCCTAGGAACATCGCTGTATTATCTATGCCCGAATAGACATCAATTCGGTAGCCATCCCTGTCAGCTTCGAGCACAAGGTCGCTTTCTATAAGATTGTCTATCATTTCTGTATCGCTATAGGAGTGGCTCTTGCCCGAAGCGATAAAGAAATTTGCATATCCTATAGAAAATATCGCAATAACTATAATTGCATTTTGCAGGAACTTTTCAAAGTTTCTGCGCTTCTGTCGAAGCAAGAAAGCGAGTGCAACAAGACCAAGCAATGCAATGCCGACCGTTGCGATAAACCGCCACATATACATGGAATTTTTTGGGTCTGTATAAAGGCCTATTATGACCTCTTTGGAGTCCGCCGCCTTCTGTGGGAACAGACCTATTACAAGAGCTATGACAAGGGTTATGGCCGAAACATTTATAAACGGCTTTTTCCATTCTATCGCGCTGTCCTCAAGTGCTATAACGGTAGCAAGACACATCATAAGAATGGGCATATAGAACCACCGCGCATAGTATGCATCGTTAAACATATAGAAAGCAGAATTTAATACGGGAACGAGTGCCATTACGGTACAGGTTACAATAATACGCTTTAGCCAATTTCCCTTTCTTGCTTTACAGTATGCAAACACACCGACCATACTGAACACCGGCATCCAAGCACCAAGGGATGACCACTTGACATCAGCCTTTGGGAACATTACAGGACGCGCAGGAAGATCAGGTGGGAAAAAGAATATTTCTATAATATTTGCATATATACTTTCTTTTCCGTAAAGGATCGAATTCCATCCAAGCGATATATTGTCGACCCTGCCTGAATCGGCTATTGCAAGGTATGACGGAAGTAAAATAAATGCCGCCATAAGAATTCCGAGAATAGCCTCAAAAAAGATCCACAGCACTAAGCTCCAATGCGGTTTGACCGCTTCTGATATGATGCGCACAAATAAATATATGACACCGAATACAAGCATTCCTACAAAGAAGAAATAATTAACAACAGCGCACACGCATACCATAATAGCGAAAAAGCCGCGTTTATTTTCGGTTATAAGGTATTCGAAGGATAGAAGCAATAGTGGGAAGAAAATCAGCGGTTCGTGAAAATGATTAAAAAATATGTTATATACCGAAAAGCCCGAAAATGCATACAGCATTGCACCTATCTGTGCTGTAACGGGATTTTTTGCAAATCGGTTTATATAAAGAAATGCTGTCACGGCTGCGCAGCCAAATTTTAAAATAAGCAGCGGCCCCATAAGATAAGGCACAAACGAATTCGAAAACGGTATTGTCAACCAAAAGAACGGACTGCCCAAAAGATAAAAAGAATAAGATCCGATAAAATTAGCGCCTAGGTCAGTATTGAAGCTCCATCCCAGCTCACCGTTTCTTACCGCATCATGTGCCAGCTGATAAAAAGGTATCTGCTGAACATTAAAATCTCCGAAAAATAAAAAATATCCCCCATCAGACATCATATAAGGAACAAAAAAACATATTGCGCAAGTTATTGCCGTTATAAATACGTTCAACGCCATACCCTTTTGCTTTGGCAATAATTTTCGTTTCGCCTCACTAAAGCTCATTTTCCCACCTGACTTTCTTAAAAAATCTATTTGATATTATATCATTTAATGGTATAATAGTCAACAAAGGAGTGTGTGCAAAATGCAGAGTCATTTTTATGCTATATTGTCCCGAATGAAGTATATTAAGCGTTGGGGACTTATGAGAAATACAAGAGAAGAAAATTTAAGCGAGCACTCTTTAGAGGTTGCTTACATCGCTCATGCGTTGGCAATAATATCAAATAAAAGACTCAAAAACGATATCGATGCGAATGCCGCCGCCGTTGCCGCTATGTTTCACGACACCTCTGAAATACTTACAGGTGATCTTCCTACCCCGATAAAGTATTATAACCCCGAAATAAAGGATGCATATAAAAAAATCGAGGTTGTAGCAGAGGATGAGCTTATAGGTATGCTGCCCTTAGATATGCAGGATGATTTGAGAGCGGTTTATGAGCCCGATGAAAAAATCGCAAAATTCGTTAAGGCGGCAGACAAGCTTTCCGCGCTTATAAAATGCATTGAAGAAAAGAATATGGGAAATAATGAGTTCAAGTCTGCCGAAGAGTCGGCAAGAGCAGCTCTAAAGAGTATGGCTATGCCCGAGGTCGATATTTTTATAAATGAATTTCTTGACAGCTTTTCAATGACTCTTGACGAGCAAAGGCAGATAAAAAAATAATGCTGCACAATATAAAGATTTTTCAGTTCAATTCAACCGACTCAACTAATTTGAGAGCACGTGAATATGTTCTTACAGGCGGCGCGCTCCCTGCCCTTTTTACAGCACGCGCACAGACCGCTGGCAGAGGCAGACGTGGAAGAAGCTTTTATTCGCCCAAGGATTCGGGGCTTTATATGACCCTTGCCCTTCCGTTCGATAATAGTTTTAATGAGGGAGTTGCTTTAACGGTTGCGGTATCGGTTGCTGTAGCAAGGGTGCTTATCCCCCTTACAGAAAAGCGCATAACCGTTAAATGGGTAAACGATATTTTAGCCGACGGCAAAAAGGCGGCAGGCATACTTTGCGAGGCCATAAAGGGTGCCGTGCTTATAGGTATAGGAATAAATCTTTCAACCGAAGAATTCCCCGAGGATATTGAGGCCACCGCTTCCTCTCTCCATATAATACAGGTCGATAAAAGACTCCTCGCCGAAAAAATTGCAGAGGAAATAATAAAGATTATAAAAGAAAATAATGTATGTATAATAGAAGAATACAAAACCCTCAGCGCTGTGCTTAGAGAGGATATTTATTACATTAAAAACGGTGAGCGCTTTGATGCTCGCGCACTTGATATAGATGAAAATGGCGGTCTGATAGTTGAAAACTCAGACGGCACCAAAACTATCCTCAACAGCGGAGAAATAACAATCAGAATAAAATAACAATTATTACTATTTGCAATTTTAGCCGTCTACAATTATAAAGCAACCTCTGGCGCAGATACCTTCCTATGTATGTCAATATAATACTAAAAATTTTCAAAATATGTCCCAACGCCAAATTCGGGGTAATATATTGATTAACAGCGGTATTATTTTCAAAATCTCATAGGAAGTATTGACATTTATTACCAACTGCACTATAATTATAGTAACAAGAAATAACAAGAGATATCGGAGGTGTTGGCAGTGATTCGTGAACTTAAAGCCTACGGCTCGTCGCGCCAAAAACGAAACCAACCGAAGATATCCCGCCAATAACCTCTCCGTTTCATTCATTAAAGCGCGCAAGCCGTCCTCTCGGTTTGTGCGCTTTTCCTTTACCACAAAAATCACAACAGAAAGGAAATGATAAAATGAAGAAGCAATTTAAAAAATATTTTTTATCACTCGTTTTGTCAATATGTCTTATCCTTTTATCGATTTCGCCCGCTGCCGCAGAAACGAGCGTTACTGCCATAGCAGACGAAACGGCGATAGAATCAACCGAGTCTGTAAGTGAAGCTGTTTTATCAGAGCCATCCGCTTTGACCGAAAAGTCACTTACCTTAAGCGAATTGCCCGATAATATTAAAAATTTATTATCTTCTGAAAGCGCAAACTCTAAAGTGTATCTTTATTCCGGTAGCTTTGCCGAAAACGGCGAACCAGACCCTATGGAGCTATACACCATACGTACCGAAGACCCCGATACCGGCACGGGAAAGCTTATAATCCATTCCACTCCCGTTAAATATATTGATGGGGACGGCAATCTGCAATATATTGATACCAGTATAAAGACTTTATCCGATACAAAGGAATCAAAATCGGAATATGCATACGAAAACGTGGCAAACGGCTTTACCGTTCGGTTTGCAAATACCGCAAATAAAGGTATAAATTTCAACAATGCATTTACCTTTGAAGCAAAATCAGCCTCGGCACTAAAAACAGCGGCTCGTATCGGAGCGGAAAAAGGAAACGGCAAAATAGTTTATCCCGGTGCATTCGGTGCAGATACCGTCATAGAATATATTAACACCGAAGGCGGTATAAAGGAAAACATTATTCTTTATAAATATACGGGACAGAACCGTTTTGAGTTTATTTTCCGTTCTGATACTCATATTCCCGTCCTTGAAAATAACGGTGCAAATATACTCGTTGTTAAAAAAGATGACCCCAAAGCAGTCGAATATAGATTTTTAAGCCTATACGCTTACGATTCATATATCCCCGAAAACGATGCAGCGGCAGAGGCAGAAACCTTCCGCCACATGAACGAGGATCTGTATTATGAGCTTTCTAAAAACGCAGACGGTTCTTACACTATCACGGTAGTTGTTCCAAACGAATACCTTACCAACTCTGACATAGTTTACCCCGTAATAATAGACCCGTCTATGACCTATGTCAGCTTTGATGACAGAGCACAGGACACCTTTGTAGATGCAAGCACACCGAGCACACAAAATAACGGCTCTCTCGATTATATTCGTTTTGGTAAAAAGGGCGGATATAAGCACTACGGTTTCCAGAGATTTACAAGTCTTCCCAATCTTCCTGCAGGAGCAAATATAACAAACGCTTATATAAGATTTACCTTCCGTAACGGACAGAATACACCTACTGCTTCTTCGGGCATAAAAATGGAAAGCAGAGTTATCTCTTCGGCACAGTGGTATGAAAATACCGTTACTTGGAATAACAAACCGACAGGAGTAAGTGCTTGGAAAACATCAAATTTCGTTTATAACGGAAGTTACCTTAATTATTTCGATGTTAATCTCAAGAATCAGGTTATTAACTGGTATAGCGGTATCAGCAACAACTACGGAATATGCTTTACTTATTATCAAGAAGACCATAGCGACTACAACAGCGTGGCTTCCTGCGAGGGCTCTTCTGACCGCTCGCCTAAGCTAACTATTGAATATGAGCTGAACGGGCTTTCGACAGGCACATATTACTATATTCGTAACGCTAACAGCGGGCTGTATCTTACTGCTTCGGGTGATTCAAGTGGAGATAATCTTATTCAGTCGCCATTTAATGGCGGAGATTCTCAGAAATTCAACCTTCTCTATCTTGCACAAAGAGGAGATTATTGGATGTATCCAAAATCTGCAACCGACCTCGCAGTAGAAATTGAAGGTAATAACTCCGCTAATTATGCAAACATACAGTTAGGCTCACAGCCCTCCATACCGGAAAGCCATCAACGATTCAAGATTGTAAAAAATTATGATGGAACCTTTACGTTACTAACACGAAGAAACGATTATTTATCTGCGATTGCAGTAAAGGATTGGAGCACTTCAAATGGCGCAGCAATAATCCAATACACTGCAGAAATGTCGGCTTCTAGATGGTATATAGAAGAAGTCAATACTACTGGTAGAAGCATAGTTACAAATTCTAATTTATCAGTTAATTCTGGGTACAATAGAGAAAATGCCGCAACCTACGCAAGAACATATGCATTATCTCATAATCAGGAGTATGAGTATCTCAAACAAAACTGTACAAATTTTGTGTCGCAATGTTTATATGCAGGTGGCATTCCAATGGTCCCCAATGGGGCAACGTGGCCATTTACAGATAAAGAAGATGCAAGCAATTGGTTTTATCTAGCGGCTACAACAATCCTTGGTTATGATGATGACTGGGTGTCTCATTCGTTTTCTTACGCTCCTACATTTTACGAACACTGGGGTCCATCTAAAATGCGAGCATATCAAGTAGTGGAATATGAATCAGGCGCGGATGCATTAAATGATATTGATTTCTTGATGAACTATCTTAAAAAAGGCGATGTAATACAATTAAGAGACTCTTCGGGCAATATACACCATACGATTATTATTTACGAAGACAATGTTGAATGTGACGGCAAACATTATGGCGAAGAGTCAACTTGCTCTAATAACGGTAAAAAAGAAATGTTATATGCAACGAACACATATGATTACTTAAATGGGCATCTAAGAAGAATATTAGCAGAACAAAGCAACAATGGTATCGTTTTCATTAAAATCAAGCAGAATTAGTTGCTAACAACAAAAAGGAGAAAATTATGAAAAAGAAAATATGGATATGCTTGACTGTGTGCTTTATAATATTGTTGCTTGTCGTAGCTTTTTTCACACATGCAAGCAGAACACCAAAAACTTCAATTGATGACACTCCGAGGTTGTTGACCGAAGAAGAATTAAACGATCTATATGGTAATCTTGATTCTATTAAGGTTGAAACTGCGGCGGCAGATGATAATTCTGAGAATGCTAAGCGGATAAGGAACAAAAACAACTGTATAGAAAAGTATAAAAATTATATTGAGAGTATTAAAAATGCTCCGATGAATAATGCCGAAAGAAACGAGTGCTTTCGACATCTAAATTCGCTTTATGTAAAGATACAACTACTCGAACCCGAACCAACCGAGAAAGAAGCATATGAGCTTATGGTTCGTCGAGCGTATTTTACACTAAAATGGGAAATTGAGCAGCGCGAAGCTAAGAAAATGCTTGATAATATTGATTCTTACAAGGAAGCACGAAACGAAATTTCAAGTATTTATGAACGGCTTAAAGCAGATGAGATTACTCTTGAAGTTGCCAAGACTTTGTACGAGGATTATTTGAAATATCTCGAAGAAAATGAACCAAAGATTCATCGTCTTATTACATTTGAATCGTGATGCGTGTCTCCGTAGGAAAGCGACCCCGAGAGGGGTCGCTTTCAACTTTAATAATTATTCTTTTTTATCTCAAAATAGCTCTGAGGTTTGGTGCAGGTGGGGCAGACACCGGGCGGCTGCTTGCCAATATGGATATGTCCGCAGTTGCGGCAGATCCAGATGACCTCTTCTTCTCTTTTGAATACAGAGCCATCGTTTATATTATCAAGCAGTTGTCTGTAGCGCTCTTCGTGCTCTTTTTCGATCTTTGCCACCGACTCAAAAAGAAAGGCAATCTCATTAAACCCCTCTTCCCTTGCCGTTTTGGCAAACTCCTCATACATTTCGGTCCACTCGTAATTTTCACCGTTAATGCCGTCCTGCAGATTTGCTTTTGTATCGGGAATATTGCCGCCGCTTATCAGCTTGAACCAAATTTTAGCGTGCTGCTCCTCATTATCCGCCGTCTCCTTGAAAATGGCTGATATCTGCTCATAGCCGTCCTTTTTCGCCTGTTCGGCGTAGTAATAATATTTGTTTCTCGCCTGACTTTCTCCCGCAAATGCCGCGTATAGATTAGCCTCGGTCTTGCTTCCTCTAAGCTCCATATAAGCACTCCTTTTAAATTTTTATAAAAAGAGTCTGCCCCAAAAACCGCAATTTATACGGACTTGCAAAAATTTAGAGCCCCCCTCATATCATTTTTAAAAAGGGGGAATTTTTTTGTTTGAATTATTATTAAAACTCGCATCGTCACTCTTTTATTTTGCGCTTCACGTTACTAATCCAAATTCCTTTCCGCCTGCACTCTCGGCAAAGGAAGAAGCCGAACTGCTCGAGAAAATGGCGGAGGGCGACAAGTCGGCAAAGAATAAGCTCATTGAGCATAATCTGAGACTTGTTGCCCACGTGATAAAGAAATATGACAGCAACCACTCAGACCAAGACGACCTTATATCTATAGGCACGATAGGTCTTATAAAAGCGGTCTCGACCTTTAAACCCGATAAGGGCATCCGCCTTGCGACCTATGCGGCAAGATGCATCGAAAACGAGATACTGATGTATTTCAGAGCAGGCAAAAAGTCGGCGAACGATGTCCATTTCAGCGATCCCATCGACACCGACAAGGACGGAAATGCACTGACTCTTATAGACGTAGTCGCAGACGACGTAAACATCGCCGATGATATCGATAAAAAGCTTAAGATAGAGCGTATGCGGGTGCTGCTCGGCACCGTTCTTGACGACAGGGAAAGAGAGATAGTTCGGCTGCGCTACGGTCTTGACGGCGAAGAGGAGCTGACCCAGAAAAAGGTTGCGGCAAGGCTCGGCATATCACGTTCTTACGTGTCAAGAATAGAAAAATCCGCACTATCAAAGCTCAGGCGGATGCTGTAGCTCTTTTTTAGCGGGGTTATCAATAAGATTGCCTTTATAATCAAAGCGTGAGCCATGACAGGGACAATCCCAGCTTTTTTCATTGGGATTCCACTCAAGTCCGCAGCCCATATGGGTGCATCTCGGTATAACGGTATGAAATTTTTTGTCACTCTCGCGGTAGACTCCCACCCTTTTGCCGTCCATTGAAATAATACCGCCGTCGCCTACCCTTATACTGCTGAGCAGATGAGGCGGCACAGAGAAATTGCCGCGAACGGGTCCTTTGACCGCCTGTCCCATCTCTTTTGCAACGCCGCCGACGGCTTTGAGCGAACACCTCTGCGGCGAAAATACCTTTACATATTCATTATGCCTACCGCAGATAAGATCGCTTATTATATCAGCCGCCACGGCAGAGGTAGTCATTCCCCATTTACCGAAGCCCGTAGCCACATACCAGTTCGGATGGCAGAGAGACAGTCGTCCCATATATGGCATACCGTCAGCCGTGATACAGTCCTGAGCCGACCAAGCGGCGACCTCGGTGCTCCCTTTTAATAATCTGTTCGCCGCGGCTCTGAGCAGGTCGTATTTTCCACCAGCAGAGTTTTCTCCCGTACGGTGTCCCCCACCGCCGAGCAGTATCATATCGCGGTATCTTCTGAAGGAATAACCCTCGCTATCAATGCCTACATACATATCGTTTATGCCGTGTTCAGCTTGAAGCGCTAACACATAGGAGCGCTGCTGATACATTTTTGCAAAATAGAATCCGGGTAGGATAAGAAAAGGATAATGGCAGGCAAAGACGATATGCTCGGCTCTGACCGTACAGTTTTCACAGTAAACTGTGTTGCCCTTTACGGTTTTGACGGGTGTATTTTCATAAATAGTAATATCCGCAGAAACGGTTTTTATGAATTTCAGCGGATCGAACTGTGCCTGATTTAGGAGCTTCACCGCACCTGCGACCTTGAAAGGCAGTTCGGTCTCGGTCACGAATTCGGCTTTTAGTCCGATCTTCTTACAAACCTCTGCCTCTCTTTTTAGCTTTTCCTGTTCAGTAAAAGAATATATAAATGAATCAACATCTTTAAAATCACAATCTATTTTCCTCTCATTCACACATTTTCTGTACCACTCGACCGCGTCGATGTTTGCCTTTGCGTAAAGCCTTGCTTTATCTATGCCGAAATTCTCCGCAAAGCCCGCATAGACGCATCCGTGCTGAGCAGTTATCTTGGCGGTCGTCTTGCCCGTCTGTCCACCTGCTATTCGGTCGGCTTCCAGAACTACGACCTTTCTGCCCATCGACCTTAATCGGTCGGCTATAAGTATTCCCGCCATTCCCGCGCCGATGACTGCAACCTCGGTCACAATATTTCGTGACAGCGGCTCCCGCCATGGTATTTCGTTTTCCATCTGCCATACAGAACCTTTAAACAAAAAATCACATCCCTTAATAAATAGTTTTGGTTAAGGGATGTGGTTTATGTATTTTAAAAAATAAATTGTATAAGCAGCATATATAGAATTGTGCCGCCTGCGATACTAAGAAGTGTATTTCTCTTCCAAATATGAAGAAGCACGACTGCCGCGACACCGATAAGCTCTGGTATCCCGAAAGGATAAGCTATAACGCTGACCGATTTCAGACAGTAGACGCAGAGCATTGCCATAATGGCATAGGGCAGATATTTTCCGAGGTAGGTAACTATTTTAGGTGTCTCTCTACTGCCTGAAAATATGACAAAGGGCAGAAAACGGAGGGCTATAGTCACCGCCGCACAAACACCGATAGTTAAAGCGACCATTGTATTACTCATCCCCTCTCACCTGCCTTTCTAAAAACCTTCGGCAAATGAGAAGAAGAGCCGCTATCAGTACCATTGACGGAATAAGAAAAGCGTCAGCACCGAAGATGAGCAGACAAAGTATGCTCGACCCAAGGCCGATAAGAGCCGGTAGATGCTGCTTTGTAGAAAGCCACTGCTCGACAAAAATGGTCACAAACAGCGCTGTCATACAAAAGTCTATCCCAGCGGTATTAAAAGTTATTGCAGAGCCTATTAGCGATCCTGCCGCGCAACCCGTTATCCAATAAATATGATTGGCTACAGACACTGCAAGCTGATATTTAGAGCGGTCTATACCCTCGGGATAATCATCTGCGCAGAGAAGCGAATATGTCTCATCGGTCAGTGCAAATATAAGATACGGCTTTTTCACACCGGTATTCTTATACTTGTCCACCATTGAGATGCCGTAAAACAGATGCCTTGCATTTACCATAAGCGTTGTAAGCGCGGTAGTAATAAGCGAGGCGCCGCCCGTTATAAGATTTATGGCAACATACTGCATTGAGCCTGCATAGATAAATACCGCCATAGCGAGAGACCATAAGAGACCGTAGCCTTTACTTTCAAAGAGTATACCGAAACCGATACCGAGCGCTATGTACCCTGTCATAACGGGCAGGGTCTTTAAAACTATTATTTTTAAAAAGGTCTTGTTCATTCTTCTATATATGTAAAGCGTTTGAAGGTTTTACCGTCGCGTGTAAGCGTTTCATTCCACATTGAGGCAGGTCTTACCCAATATTCACCCTTGCCGTAAAGGGCTTTATAAATGACCATCTCCTCCATCGTTTCAGAGTGGCGGGCAAGGGCAACGACTTCATACTCGTTGCCCTTGAAATGACGGTATTTTCCTAATTTTATCTCATTCATATTACTTACAGAACTCGTACATAGTACGGTAGGTCTCATATACATCAAACTTTGCAACAACCTCAAAGGGTGCGTGCATTGAGAGTACGGGCACGCCGAGGTCTACAACATCAACACCAAGGTTTGCAACATACATAGCGACCGTACCGCCGCCGCCGAGATCTACTCTGCCAAGCTCGCCCGTCTGCCAAGCGATACCTGCCTTGTCAAGCATAGCGCGAACCTCAGCGACATATTCTGCAGATGCGTCAGATGTGCCTGACTTACCTCTGGCGCCTGTATACTTTGTGATAACTGCGCCGAAGTTAAGCTTTGACGCATTCTTAGGTTCCATAACATCCTTAAATGTGGGATCCATTCCCGCATTTACATCTGCCGAAAGGCACTTTGAACGGCGGAGAGCCACAGTATAATCAACGCCCTGCATCTCGGCAAGATCGCGAATGACGTATTTGAGGAAAGCAGAGTTCAGTCCCGTATTTCCGTCAGAGCCTGTTTCCTCCTTATCCGCAAGGATAGCAACAGCCGTTTTTTCTGGGCTTTCAACCTCACAGATAGCCATAAGCGCAGGATATGCGCACACTCTGTCATCGTGACCATAAGCGCCTATCATCGAACGGTCAAGACCGATATCGCGCGGCTTTACTGCGGGAACTATCTCAAGCTCTGCCGAGAGGAAATCCTCTTCAGTGACACCGTATTTTTCATTCAGAATAGACATTATATTGAGTTTTACAAGCTCACTGCCCTT
>JAZNTG010000008.1:0-48300 GCA_045591645.1 Acutalibacteraceae bacterium
AGAGGAAATAGGCAACCCTATCTATCCCCCTGCACAAAGGATATTGAAAGAAAAAGGCGTGCCCTTCGATGATCACAGAGCTCGTCAGATGACCCATGCAGATTATGAAGAATTTGATTATATAATCGTAATGGAAGAATATAATATGCCGAGACTGATGAGAATTATCGGTAGTGATGATGAGCATAAGGTCTCTCGTCTGCTTGATTTTACCGACACACCTGGCGATATAGAGGACCCTTGGTACACAGGCAATTTTGAAAGGGTTTTCGAGCAAATCAAATACGGTTGTGAAGCTTTTCTTACCCATTTAAAGAAAAACGGACAAATATAAAACGGGCGGATAATATCCGCCCGTACTGATCACTAACCACTGATCACTAAAAACACCGCTCGTATGAGCGGTGTTTTTTATTATCTCTGTACTCTGCCTGAGCCGTCGCCCTTAGCGAGCTTTTCAACCTCGGATACAGATACGCGGTTGAAGTCACCCTCTACAGAGTGCTTGAGAGCCGAAGCCGCAACTGCGAACTCAACAGCCTCCTGAGTGGACTTTCCATTCAGAAGAGCGTAGATAAGTCCGCCACCAAAGGAGTCGCCGCCGCCAACACGGTCAACAATGTGGAGGTGATACTCCTTAGAGAAGCAGTAATCAGTTCCGTCATAAAGCATAGCTGCCCAATCGTTATCACTTGCAGAAATAGAAGTACGCAGTGTGATAGCAACCTTTTCAAAGCCGAACTTGTCAGCAAGCTGCTTTGCAACCGACTTGTAGCCGTCCTTATTGAGCTTACCGCCGTAGATGTCGGTATTCTCAGCCTCAATGCCGAATACGTCCTTTGCGTCCTCTTCATTAGAAATGCAAACGTCAACATACTGACAAAGCTCGGTCATAGCAGCTCTTGCCTGATCGCGGGTCCAGAGCTTTCCTCTGTAGTTAAGGTCGCAAGAAATCTTAACACCCTTTGCCTTAGCTGCCTTACAAGCCTGTTTGCAGATCTCAACAAGGTTCTCGCCTAAAGCGGGAGTGATACCTGTAAAATGGAACCAGTCAGCGCCCTCGAAGATAGCGTCCCAATCAAAATCAGCAGGATCAGCCATCTGAATAGCAGAATAAGCGCGGTCGTAGATACATACAGAGCCTCTTTGAGAAGCACCCTTTTCAAGATAGTAGATACCTACTCTGTCGCCGCCGCGAACGATGTCCTTGGTGTCAACGCCGAAAGCGCGAAGAGAGTCAACAGCAGCCTGACCGATAGCGTGCTTTGGAAGCTTTGTTACAAAGGAAGCCTCCATACCGTAGTTGGCAAGAGAAACTGCAACGTTTGCCTCGCCGCCGCCGAAGGTAGCCTGCATCTGATCGTTCTGGAAGAAACGATAGTATCCGTTGGGAGCAAGTCTCAACATAATTTCACCGAAAGTTACTATTTTACCCATATTATTATCCCCTTTTGGAATTATTTTTTTAATTATACACCCGAATAAGCGGAAAATCCACCGTCAATTGGTAGAACTACGCCCGTAATAAAGCTCGCGGCTTGGTTATTTAGCAAGAAAAGCAGTCCTCCGTCAAGCTCATCACTCTCGCCAAAGCGTCCCATAGGAGTTGCGGCGAGGATCTTTCCTGTTCTCGCAGTAGGTGTGCCGTCAGGGTTAAAGAGAAGTGCGGCATTCTGCTTTGTTGAGAAGAATCCAGGGGCTATAGCATTAACACGGATGCCGACCTTGGAGAAGTGAACTGCAAGCCACTGTGTAAAATTGGAGATAGCCGCCTTTGCGCCCGAATATGCGGGAATCTTTGTCAGCGGTGTGAAAGCGTTCATACTGCTGATATTGATAATATTGCAACCCTCTCTTCCAACCATCTGAGCGGTGAAAGCCTGGGTGGGAATAAGAGTTCCAAGGAAGTTAAGATTAAATACAAAGGAAACTCCGTCAGCATCAAGATCAAAGAAGGATTTTGTGTCGGCGTCGATATCGCCAAGCTCAAAATATTCCTTATCGGTAGTAGCTCTCGGATTGTTTCCACCTGCGCCGTTTATAAGGATATCACAGGGGCCAAGATCCGCCATAACCTTATCTGCAACCTCTTTACAAATAGTCTTGTCGAGGACATTGCACTTGTAAGCTTTTGCCTGACCGCCCTCTTCTCTTATCTCAGCGGCAATAGTCTCTGCAGCCGTGTCGTTGAGGTCTAAAAGCGCAACCGAGGCTCCTGCACGGGCAAGGGTTTTTGCGAAGGCTCCACAGAGCACTCCGCCTGCACCCGTAACAACGGCGACCTTACCGGTAAGATCGGTGTTTATTACATTCTTATTCATTATACCTTTTTCCTCCATAATGCGTTGTTAGACTTCTCACAAGCCTCAAAAAGACCGTTTAAATAGGTCGCTCCAAGCGCTCTGTCATAAAGTCCGTAACCGGGTTTACCCGTCTCGCCCCAGATCATTCTTCCGTGGTCGGGACGGACATAGCCATCAAAGCCTGTCTCAACAAGAGCCTTGGTTATCTCATACATATCAAGGCTTCCGCAGTCGGAGAGGTGTCCCTGCTCCTCAAAACTTCCGTCCTCGAGTACGAGCACCTGACGCATATGCATAAATGCTATTCTATCCATAGCGCTGTATTTGCGCACCATTTTTACCATATCGTTGGTCTTAGCGCAACCAAGCGAGCCTGTGCAAAGGCAAAGCGAGTTTGCAGGGCTATCTACTATAGCGAGCATTCTGTCAAGGTTCTCTTCATTTGTGATGATTCTGGGAATTCCGAAGATAGGATACGGCGGGTCATCGGGATGAATAGCCATTCTAACGCCGCATTCATCTGCTACGGGGATGACCTTTTTGAGGAACTTCTCAAGATTTTTCCAAAGTCCCTCTTCACCGAGCTCACCGTAAGCGGTGATAAGCTCTCTTACTTCATCCTGAGTATATGAAGAATCCCAACCGGGAAGGTGGATATCATCCCTCAGCGGATCAAGTCCCTTCATCTGCTCCCAATACATAACAAGGCTTGTGGAGCCGTCGGGAGCGGTTTTGTCAAGCTGTGTACGGGTCCAGTCGAAGACCGGCATAAAGTTGTAGGTCACACATTTGACACCGTATTTCGCGCAGCGGCGGATATTCTCGCAATAAACCTCAAGATACTCATCGACTCGGCCTCTGCCGAGCTTGATGTCCTCATGAACGGGGATAGACTCGACAACATCAAAAAGCATACCGTTCGCCTCGACCTCAGCCTTCATTTTCTGAAGACTCTCTTCAGGCCAAACCTCGCCCGGAGCAACGTCGTATACGGCGCTGACTATAGAGCGCATATTAGGTATCTGACGAATATACTGAAGCGGGATCGGATCGGTCCCGCCATACCAGCGAAATGACATTTTCATAAATCTTATCTCCTCTTATTTGTTGGGCTTCTTTATCTTATTGAGCTTAGCATTGATGTCGAGCAGTTCTTCAGCTGTAAAGGTAATATTCATCATACCAAGCATATTGGCAAGACGAAGCACTGTAAATCCGCCCATCATCTGCATCATGCCGTCATTCATCTTAAAGCCCATGGCCTCAGGGTTGCCGTCCTTATCCTTCTTCATGCTCTTCATCATCTTTGCGGCAAGCTCCATAAATATTAGCTTTCCGCGAACGGTTGCCATAATGTCGCTCAGCTTATCGTTGATTGAGAGATATCCCTCAGGCATTGTTACATCAAACCAGTTGAGGATAGCGCCCTGCTCCTTAAGTCTGTAATCATCGTTGAACTCGTCGACCTTATTGATAACGCTGCAGTCCTTACAGTCGCCAGCAACGGCTACAAGCTCGGTTATGCCGACGTTCGGAACTTCAAAATAGAAGAAATGATCTGCGGCGGTCTTCTTGCCGAGCGACTTTCCGTTTGCAAAGAGCTCAACCTCAGGAAGATTTGAATAAACGGTAACCTTGGTGACATCCTCAACGCGGTCGATATATCTCTTGGAGCAGAGGTGTACAAACGGCTCATCAGATAACCACGCTTTATAAGCGTAAAAGGAGTCCTTCTTATACTTACGGTCAAAGGTAACAAGTCCCTTATGGTTCTGACCGTTCTCGCCGCCCTCAGCGCGAGCATCTGCGCCGAAGTCAAACATATTCCATACGTGGGTCGCCCAGATGTACGGACGGGTAAAGAGCTGTTTAATAAGCTCCTCGTGATAATAAGACTGATATTCCTCGGTGTAGTCGCCCTGTACAGGGTCAGAGGTGTGCCAGTTAAGAGCCTCACAGCCGTATTCGCTGACACCGATGGGGGTGTTCGGATACTTCTTGTGGAAGTTATCAAACCACGGACCATTCATAGAGGTATCTCCGCCGTACCAACCGAAATAGTGGTTGTAGGAAACTACGTCGGGGATGTGGACATATTCCTCATCAATGCCGCACATAGAAACGCAAGCAATGGTAGTAAGTCTGGTCTTGTCCATTTCGTGAACAAGGTCGTTAAGCACGCGATGATTGTCGATAAGATCGGGGTCAGCAGCGCCGCCGATAGTGATTTCATTGGAAAGTCCCCAGACGACGATGCTCGGATGATTGTAGTTCTGAGTGATAAGCTCCTTCATCTGAGAAATGGTATTCTCTCTGCCGTTTGGCATATGATTGGAGATGTAGGGTATCTCAGCCCAGAGAATAAGTCCCTTCTCGTCGCAGAGGTCATAGAAATACTGCGCATGCTGATAGTGAGCAAGGCGAATGGTGGTAGCACCGACCTCCATAATAAGGTCGATATCCTCCTCGTGATGTTCGGGCAGCAGCGCGTTACCAATTCCCCATCTGTCCTGATGGCGGGATACGCCGCGAAGAGGATATTCCTTGCCATTCAGAATAAATCCGCGCTCAGGATCTATCTCAAAGGTGCGGCATCCAAAGCGTGTCTTTATGCAGTCAAGCTCTTTGCCGTCCTCTGTCAGTTTTGCAACAGCAGTGTAAAGATACGGATCGGGTCTGCCGTTCCAGAGATGAACGTTTTTAATATCAAGTGTCGCTTTAGTATCATCAGAAACTGCTGACGCGACAGCGTTGCCCTCGGCATCAAGGATAGATATCTCGACCTTCTGACCGAGCTGTCCGTTTGTAACAAAAGTTTTAACCGTCACTGCGGCATCATCGCCCTTGATCTCAGGTGTTACCATAATTCCCTGACCGCCAAAGTAGTCAAGATCAAAGTGAGAATCCTCTACAGCGATAAGGTTAACATTTCTGTAAAGACCACCATAGAAGGTGAAGTCTGCAGTCTGGGGATAAACGCGGTCATTTGCCGAGTTGTCAACAGCGACAACGATAAGGTTATCAAAATCAAGCGCGTCGGTGATGTTTACTCTAAAGGTCGAGTATCCGCCGTCGTGATGAGCAAGCTTCTTACCGTTTACATAAACATCGGCAGAAGAATTTGCGCCCTCGAATTCAAGATAATACTGTGCAGCCTCGGGAATATCACTTTTAACAAGTTTCTTCGCGTAAAGGCAGGTGCCTCTGTAATAATCGTTTTCGCCGTCCTGACCGTCTATAGCGTTCCAGGAATGGGGAAGGTTGACAAAAATCCAATTTTCGGGCATCTTTTCAGGAATTTGTACCGTTTCCTTTGAAAACGCCCACTTAGCATTCAGACTGAGATTTTTTCTCATTTTTGTTCCTCCTAAATATATTGAAATAAGTACCAAATCAATCACATAAGTTATCAGAATAATTATATAACATGCTGCTCTGCCAGTCAATATATTTACTAAAAAATTTTTATGAAATAAATGTTAATTTGTGCAATATGTTGTCGATATTTGATAATATATGCAACATAGTAAAACGCCGATGCATAAAACTATTTTATGCATCGGCGTTTTTTATTTATCGAATACGTAACCGTAATAATCTGTTTCAAGCATTCGTGCAGATATCTGGAATTTGTTACTTACTATACTCTTATATCCGCTCACATACTTATCTTCTTCGTCTTCGCTCTCGAATGCTTCGGCGCCGTCAAAAAGGGTAAATTCCTTAGTGTCCGCACTGTACATACCGCGCTCGGTTATAAAAGAACGGTCGGAGAATATTACAAGCTGATTCGCAGTAGAGAGTATATCGCTTCCCATAAGAAGTCTTGAGTCATACTCAAAACCGAAAAGGTTCAAGATAGTAGGCAGAATATCGACAGAATAACAATACTTATCAATAGTCGGTGCATCCTTTGTACCCTGACAGTAAAGTATAAAGTTACTCTCATAAAGCTCGAAGGTCGTATCTACATCGTGACCGAGCAGCTCGCGCCAGGCAGCATACTTATCGGCACCTTCCTTTTCAAGACCATAGGGATAATGGTCGGGAGTTATCGCAATGACCGTCTTATCTGCAATTCCCGCTTCATTAAGCTTTTTCAGTAACTCTTCCATAGCCTTATCAAGTTCGATATTGCAGGCAAAATATGCTTTGAGATTATCAGAACAGTCAAGATCCTTGACGGCGTCCCAATTCTTATAAGCCATCATATTGCCGACCTTGGTATAGTTAAGGTGTCCGCTGACAGTCATATAATAAGCATGGAACTGCTCACCCGAGGAGATATAATCGTCAATAGACGCGTTTATCATCTCAAGGTCAGACTGGGGCCACTGCTTTTTTATTCCCTCAAGTCCGTTACCTACCGCCTTATAGGTGTAGCCCATATTGGGGTGAGAAATATCTCTGCTGTAATAGTCGTAGGTGTTGTTATGATAAGCCCAAGTGTTTTTGACGCCGATGCTTTGAAACATATTTCCAAGGCAAAAGGGCATATAGTTATTGCCCGAGCGATAAAAGCTCCAGACACCCGATTTCGGGATAAGCCCCGTACAGTGGGTATACTCTCCATCCGAGGTTGAAACGCCCCAGATAGGCGTATAGAAATTAGTAAACTTAAAGCCCTCCTGACTCATCTTATAAAGAGTCGGAGTAAGCACAGGGTCGACCGCGTAGGGCGAGAAGCCCTCAGCAGTGATGGTTATAAGGTTATACCCCTCATACATACCCGTATATTTATTTTTATTTGTTGGGGTCTTTTCGGCAAAATAAGAATTAAGGGTCTGCAAAGTTTTGTCTTTTTCGTTTTCGTTCAGTGCCGCAAAGTCGATATCCATAACATTGGGAGATGTATCTATCGTCTCGTCCTTAGGAGATGTAGGCTCATTCTCCTCGGGCACATACTCGTCTTCGATCTGAAGCTTCTGCTCTACTCCAAACAAATTATATTTAATATCAAGTGCTTCGGTATAAATAAGACCAAACTCCTTAACCGAGAGATTCGGATCAAAGGAGCCTGACTGAACGATAGCCAGCGAGGGGATAGCTGAAATAATAAGCGGAACTGCTATACATATGATAACAGCAGTCGCAGCCAGCACCGCACAAAAGGCATAGTTCTGACCTGCAAACGCGATATGTTTTTTAAATACAAAGAAAAGCACGATCGGAACAGCAAGTAATAATATAGCAGGGATGCCCGTAACGAGTGCCGACAAAGTATTTTCAAGTATACCGTCCTCTAGTATTTGTGTAGCACCGCCGTTGAAGAAGGAAAATATTATCATATACTTTCCGAAAAAGCCGTGGTATACCGCCTGAACGGCACAGATAAGAAAAGTTATGCTCATCGAAACTGCCGCGCTTACAAAGCCTGTTTTTTTACCGAATATTCTGCCGAGCGCCGCCACAACAAGAGTGGGAACGGTGGCAAATACGCACATAAACAAAAGTCCCCAACCAAAAAAGGGTCGGCAGGTAAATATTCGGACCACCAGCTCCATATATATGATAGCCAAAAAGTTATAAAGATTTCCGTTAATTTTGAAATTCTTTGCGTGCTTCATAATTCATCACCAAGGTAAATTATATTATATACGGCAAGCAAAGTCAATCTATCGAATTGTTACGATTTTTTAATCTTTAGCTCTATTTCAAAATCAAGTATTCTCAGGCCTTCCTCGCCGAAATACACTGCAGGTCTTTCGTCTTTAAAGGATATCCGCCTTATTGCTTCCCAGCTTTTACATATTCCTAAAAATACCGCCGTGATACAAAAAAGCACCACCGCGGTCATTATTGCAGATCTCAAAAACGTCCTAACAGCTTTATTATTCCTTTTCATATTTACCCCATCGTGTTTAATAAACTCACAAGCGCGTCGCCCACAAGCTGAGCAGAATATTCCGCTTCACTTAGCAGATTAGAGTCTGTGCCGACCTCAAGCAGTATTGATCCGGTAGTAAGATTCTGATTATATAATTTTGACGCAAGCACCATAGGTCTTGCAAGTCCGGGATACATTGCCTCCATAGTCTGCTGAAATCTTGCAGCAAGGCGGAAATTCTCTTTCCAATTCGGGAAATTCTTTACAGTTCCGCTCTGGCTTCCCATACATAACATTACCTGAGCCGCTTCTTTTCCGTTTATCTCGGCAACGGGACGCACACGGTCGGTGTCGTTCAGTGCTATCGAGTCTCTGTGAATATCTATCACTATCTTTATTGACGGATATTTTGAAAGATATTCCTTTATAGTGACCTCCGCACGCGAATAGCTGCCCGTATATGAAGGATAGTCATGCTGGGTGGTGTCGTGTATAACTCCTATACCCGCGTCTTTTAGCTTTGAAGCTATAATATCACCTATGTGAGTAACATTTCTCGTGTTGTCGGTCGTTCGACTCGCGTCGGTCGAGGTATAATAATCCCGATCCTCATTCATATAAGATTCGGTCGCGTGGGTATGCACTATCAGAACTTCGGGCTCAGAAGATTTATTTATCTTTATATTAAGTTTTGCCGAAAGCTCGGTTTTCAGGTTAATGTCGAGGCCCGATGTGTTTTTCATATACACATTATTGTATGAGTATTTTGCGGAATAAGGTGAGATGAACTGCTCTACTATTTTACCTGCCGCCTGAGCCGAGGTTGATGCTTCTACGGAATCAGGCTCGCTTGAGTTTTCTTCTTTGGAAGTCGCCGCTTCAGAGCTCTCCTCTTCCGACTGAGTGTCGGTCACCGAACTATTAAACAGATCTGTAAAAATATTATCGGTGCCCGTATCTGCGGTATTCTGTCCTGTAAAAATAATATTCTCCGCAAATGCGCTTTCTATCGCAAACCCAAACTCACCCGTCAATACACTCACAAAGGCGATGACGAGGGTCAATATCACGGGCATAGCATTCTCAATACGTCTCATATCGGTCACCTCATACAATATATATGAGCAATGCTTTTATATTAGACCCATAATATCATCTATCGAAAGGCTCTTCTGAAGGCACAAATTTATACTGACCGCTATCATTTCAGCCGCCCTGTCTATCATCATATCTATCTCTTTAGGTGTTACTATCATATCGGGAATATCGTCGCCGACTGTGCCGCCCACATCGGAAAGCATAGTCCTTATATCAACTACCGTCGGCACACCTATCGCAATAACGGGAACACCGAGGCTTTTTTCATTTATCTCCATTCTGGCATTCCCTACCCCAGATCCCGGACTGATTCCCGTGTCGCTCATCTGCACAGTACATCCAAGTCTGCCGAGACTTCTCGCCGCCAGCGCATCTATAACTATGACCGCAGAAGGCAATATCCTGTCGACCGTGCCGAGAATTATTTCTCCTGTTTCTATTCCCGTCTGCCCGAGTACACCGGGCGCGAGCACCGATACAGGCAAAAGACCACCAAGTCCAAGCTGGAGACTGAGATCTCGCGAAATATGGCGAGTCGCGATTATTCTGTTTGCTACTCTCGGACCAAGTGAATCAGGCGTTATACTGACATTACCGAGTCCTGCCACAAGCACCGAACGAATTCTGCTCGGCAAAAGACGTTTAAGCTCACGAGCCATACAGCCTGCCACCGCCTTGTCAAGTCCTGCATTTTTTGTAAAGCGGGGTACCTCTAGCGTTATATATCTGCCTATAGGCTTCCCGAGGCGGCGCTCTGCCCCATTATTTGAAATTTCCATTCGCGTGACGGTAACCTGTCCGCTTATTTGCTCATCAATCGTCACTCCGTCTATGCTTTTTTTTGCAATTTCTGCCCTTTCCAGAGCAAGATCAGTACGGATATTCATCTCATCACCTATATTTTTTAAAAAAATCTTGCAATTTTGGGAACTGTGTGTTATTATAACAGTTGCTCTAATCTTACTTTAGGAGGTGTCACAATATGCCGAACATCAAATCCGCTAAGAAACGCGTATTAGTTAGTGCTGCTAATTACGAGCGCAACAAGGCATACCGTTCAGGTCTTAAGACCGCTGTCAAGAAAGCAAACATCGCTATCGAGACCGGTGCTGCAGACGCTGATGTTGCTGTAAAGGCTGCTGTTAAGAAGATCGACCAGGCTTGTGCTAAGGGAATTCTTCACAAGAACACCGCAGGCAGAAAGAAGTCTGCTCTTGTCAGCCGTCTCAATAAAGCTCAGTAAGTTTTAAAATAACAGACTTCGCACTTGTTCGTGCGAAGTCTGTAAGAGCTTTATAAAATTGCATAACAAGGCAGTCTTCGGCACCACGTATAGTGTGTGTCGATTTTCTTTTTTATATACAAAAGGGTGTCCTAAAGGACACCCTTTTGTTGTATGCTGATTATGCTTAGTCTTGATATTTTAATGCTTTGGTAAACTTCTTATTCTTTCCGAGAAGAGGAATCATATTATTTATGGATACTATGAGACTTGTACACTCATCCATATACTCTACTGCGTTCTTAAAGCGCGCCTCGTTTTTACCGATAGCTGCTGCAAGCAGGGCTACAACTGCCGTAGAGGTGGCATTATCGCCCTGAACGAACATCTCAAGCAGCATATCGATAAGCTTTTTTGTTGCCTTTTTATTTCCGGCTTCAAGAGTCGCTCTTATCTCAGGAACGAAATAAGAGGTCGCAAAATCAAGATAGAGATACTTTCCTTTTGTTTCAACCTCTTCCTTATACTTATCCTTAAGCGAGGGGTAAATCGCAAGAAGCTTAGAGGTTAGTGTTGTTACTGTAACGGCATCTCCTTTGTTGGCTGTGGGAAGGTCAATGCCTGCAGCGTTTACCTTGCGCTTTGCCTTAACCCCAAGCTTTTTCTTTAAGGTGTCTACAAAATCCATTCCGACGCTTACGGCATCGCGTTCTAATTGGCTGTCATCAAAGAGATAGCTTGAAGCGATAGCATAGTCCCCAGTCTTACCGTCCTCTATCTGGGCATACAGAAGCTTATATACCTGACGCGCCTCATCATATTCGATCTTTACCGATACTCTCTCATTAGCAAAGGTCTCGCCCTCTGCCTTAAAACCGTTTTCCTCAAAAAAGGGAGTCATCTCATCAATGACGGTACCGTAATATCTATTATCCAAAATTTTCACTCCGTTATTTTATTATCGATAAGGTATTTTACCATATATTTTACAATTTGTCACGAAAAATTAATTATATCTGCCAATCAATAGGCTTCTGTCCTGTTGAAGCAAGTATTTCGTTGCATTTTGAAAAGTGCTTGCAGCCAAAAAAACCACCGTATGCTGAAAGCGGACTTGGATGAACGGTTATAAGCTTTCGGTGAATGGGATTTTTGATTATCTCGGCTTTATTTCTGGCATTGGCACCCCAAAGCAAAAATACTATAGGGGTCTGCTTTTTATCAAGCTCCGAGATCACCCTGTCGGTAAACTTTTCCCAGCCCATACCCTTGTGGGAATTAGGCGTACCCTCACGCACGGTCAATACAGTGTTTAAAAGCAGCACTCCTTGCTCCGCCCAAGCGGTCAGCTCACCGTGATTGGGTATCGCAAAATCAGTGTCGCTCTCAAGCTCTTTAAATATATTTTTGAGCGAGGGCGGTGGCTCTATACCGCGCTTCACCGAAAAGCACATTCCGTGCGCCTGACCTGCTCCGTGATAAGGATCCTGACCGATTATGACCACCCTCGTATCCTCGAAAGAGGAAGCTTTGAGAGCGTTGAAGATATCGTGCATATCCGGATATATGCGATGAGCAAAGTATTCTTTTTTGAGAAACTCACGTAGCTTAAGATAATAGTCTTTTTGAAATTCGTCTGCTAAAATATTATCCCAATCATTACCCAAATGCACCATAGCCGCACCTCCGACAATCCATCTGAAACAAATATTATCAAAAAATTCTTTGATTTACAAGAATAATTATTATTAACCGTCCGTTTTTTGTCTACGGCTAGTAAATATGGCGCTTAACGCAAACTTCTTCGATCGTTTTTCCACCCCCTGTTTTTTAATTTCGTCAAAATTAATATGTTTTTCGGTTGAATCCGCTTTGTTTTTAATAATACTCACACTTGTTAAAAGAGTATATATATGATATAGTTTTATTAAAATACAAAAGTAAGAAGGCTTATATATGTTGGAAGTACTTGGATTCGACTCTTCAATTATGATAGCAGTGTTGATCGCGTTTGTTATCTTTTTGTTATGCTCGTTACCTCACTTTAGTGTTTTTCAACAGAATCTCCGTTATATTAATACGGAAATCTGCCGTACAAGCGGCAGAGAACAGCGTTACTGGATGCGCAAGAGGCGTAAGCTTTGGCTATCCTTATTGCCTTTCGTAAAATACAAACCGAATTAAAACTAATAAAAAAAGCGGGAGCCGCAGTTTCCCACGAACTCCCACTAAAAAGGGGGGCTATTTTGAAATGAGTATCTTATACTCTATAAAGCGGTCTGTTTCCTTTTGCTCCGTGACAGCGTTGAAGCCTGTCTGTCGCATTGTTTCGACAATTTTGTTCAGACTGTTCGCAAATAGCCTTACATCACCGACCGCTCCCTTGCGAATCGGCTGAGGCTCGGGCTCAGGCTCTGGTACGGGGTGAAGCACCCCATCGATATATTTCTCAGCTTCGGTGAGTGTCATCTGCTCGGCGATTATCACATCAAGCGCCGCAGACCGTTTTTCTTCGGGGAGTCTTAGTAGAGCTCTGGCATGCCTTTCAGTAAGACGTGCGGCTTCAAGCCGACGGCGAAGCGTCATATCAAGCCTTAGCAGTCTCAGTTTATTCGACAATGTCGATTCGGCAATACCAAGCTTTTCTGCAACCTCACAGCGTGTCAGCCCGTATACTGCAAGCAGTCGGTTTATGCCTTCAGCTTCTTCAAATACTGATAAGTCTGTGCGCTGAAGATTTTCAATTATAGTTATATAGGCAGCTGACAGTCCGTCTGTGCGTTTTATTATGCATGGCACTTTTTTAAGTCCTACAAGCTTTGCGGCTCTGAGCCTGCGTTCACCCGCTATAAGCTCGTATATGCCTCGGCTTTCGGGACGCACCAGTAAAGGCTGTATTATACCGCTTGTCCGTATACTTTCCGCAAGCTTTTCTAGCTCATACGGGTCAAAATGCTTTCTCGGCTGAGAGGGGCTCGGCAGTATGTCCGAAACCTTTATATAGGTAAGCTTTGAGTCGTTCAATTGCTCTCCTCCCTTCGGTTATAATTATAATGCCTTTACACTACAGAAGCAAAGAAATCCGCTCGACAAAAAGCCTTAAAAAAGTAAACAACCGCTGTCATTACAGCGGTTGTTTTGATATTTTGGCAGATATTCGTGGATATTTTAGCGGAGTTTGCGATATCTTTTTTGTAATAATAAAGCTTCTTGTCTCTGCGCCTGTCAGTGTGATCTGCTTTATTTCACCCTTTCCACCGCCCAGTATGGAAGCCGCCTTCGTTGCTTGGCTTAGCTCCTCGGCCGCAGACGGTCCCTTCATAGAACAGAATATACCGCCGACTTTACAGAGTGGCAGGCAATATTCGTAAAGGGTGCGAAGTTCTGCGACTGCGCGTGCCGTGACAAGATCGTATTTTTCTCGGTGAGCGGAGGCTTTACCTGCTTCCTCGGCACGCATATGAACGGTACGGGCAGAAAGTCCGAGCGCCGATAATACTTCATTCAAGAAAATAAGTCTTTTATTCAGTCCGTCAAGCAGGGTAAGCTCGATATCAGGGCGAAAGATCTTCAGCACTACCCCGGGAAAACCTGCACCCGTGCCGACGTCGATGACCGAAGCGCCCTTCGGGATATCGACATATTTTAAAAGCATAGCGCAATCCAGAAAATGCTTTATAACAATGCCCTCGGGGTCGGTAATGGCGGTAAGGTTCATTTTCTCGTTCCATTCTACCAACATTTCGGCATATTTGTCGAGTCGGGTCAGCACCGTCTCGTCATATTCTATTCCGTTTTTACTGAGAACGGCGGTCATTAGTTCCATTGGATAATTCATTTTTCTCTCCTGTTTTTCTCTATCCAGATGTTCAGCACCGATACATCCGACGGGCTGACTCCCGAAATACGGGATGCCTGACCCACATTAGAGGGTTTGACTTTATTTAATTTTTCTCTCGCTTCAAGCCTCAATCCGTCTATCTCGCAATAGTCGATATCAGAGGGCAGCTTGCGGTTTTCGAGCCTTAACATATCTTCGACCTGCGACTGCTGCCTTTTGATATATCCCTCATACTTTATCTCGGTCTCAACCTTTTCGGCTACCTCAAAGGGAAGCTCGGGACGGTCTTTATCAAACTCGGCAAGGTCAAAATATGACACCTCAGGACGCTTTATAAGCTCACTCATTTTGATGCCTGTGGACAGCGGTGTTGTGCCGAGGCCAATAAGCCTTTGGTTAAGCTTTTCACTTGGGGCAACCGTAAGGCGGGATATTCTTTCTATCTCTGCTTCCTTTTGCTCCTTGCGGACGAGGAATTTATTGTACGTTTGGTCGTCGACAA
Source organism: Acutalibacteraceae bacterium (assembly GCA_045591645.1). Lineage (GTDB taxonomy): Bacteria > Bacillota > Clostridia > Oscillospirales > Acutalibacteraceae > SFWF01. Next base: position 14,794 of record JAZNTG010000008.1, read on the forward strand.
GTCCTATTTCTCTGCCTATGGGCATAAGACGCTCATCAGCATTATCCTGACGAAGAAGAAGTCTGTACTCACTTCTCGAGGTCATCATTCTGTAAGGATCCTGACAACCCTTTGTAACAAGGTCATCAATAAGTGTGCCGATATATGATGAAGCTCTCGATAAAATGAGCGGCTCCTTGCTTTCATTTTTTCTGGCAGCGTTTATACCCGCGATAAGACCTTGAGCGGCGGCCTCCTCATAGCCTGAGGAGCCGTTGAACTGACCCGCGCCGTAAAGACCTTCAAAGTCCTTAAATTCTAACGATGGCGCTAAAGCCTGCGGATCAACGCAATCATATTCGATAGCGTAGGCATTGCGCATTATCTCTGCCTTTTCAAGTCCCTTTATAGAATGATATATCTCTATCTGCACCTCTTCGGGAAGTGAGGATGACATTCCCTGAAGATACATCTCCTCAGTATCGGCGCCACAAGGTTCAATAAAGAGCTGGTGGCGTTTTTTATCGGCAAAGCGGACAATTTTATCCTCAATAGAGGGGCAATATCTCGGTCCGACTCCCTCGATAACGCCCGAATATAGGGGCGAACGGTGAAGGTTATCTAAAATGACCTGTTTAGTTTTATCGTTTGTATAGCTGACGTGACAGACAACAGAGTTACTAAGCGGATCTTCGGTTCGGTAGGAGAAAGGAACGACCCTCTCGTCACCCTTTTGAACCTCGAGCTCACTAAAATCAATGGATGAACGAAGGACTCTGGCGGGAGTGCCCGTCTTGAAACGGCGAAGAGGTATTCCAAGCTTTGTAAGTGCACTTGACAGCCCCTCGGCCGCAAACATACCGTCGGGACCGCCGCTGTAGTTTACCTCGCCGACGAAAATCCTTCCCGCGAGGAAGGTTCCTGTCGCCAAAATTACCGTTTTGGATATGTATTGTGCACCGAGCTTTGTCACACAGTGCCAACCGTCATCAGATTTAAAAAGGTCTACCACCTCTGCTTGCTTAAGCACAAGGTTTTCCTGAAGCTCTACAGTATGCTTCATAAGAGCTGTATAAGCCTTGCGGTCTATCTGAGCGCGAAGCGAATGTACTGCAGGTCCTTTGCCGAGGTTCAACATACGGCTTTGCAGCATGGTTTTATCTGCGGCAACACCCATCTCGCCGCCAAGAGCATCTATCTCGCGAACGAGATGTCCCTTGGCTGTTCCGCCTATCGACGGATTACAGGGCATATTTCCGACCGAATCTAAATTTATTGCAAACATTACAGTCTTTTGTCCAAGCCTTGCCGCGGCGAGTGCCGCTTCGATACCGGCGTGACCCGCACCGATGACCGCAACATCTATATTTCCAGCGAAATAATTCATTTATCTTCTTACCTTCTTATTTTCCTACACAAAATCTTCTGAAAACCTCGTCGGCAACCTCGTTTGTAACACGTTTTCCGTCAAAGGTGTAAAGATACGAGAGTGCGTCGTCTACGCAGACCGAAACCGCATCTATCGTATAGCCGCCTTTTAACAGGCTTGCCGCTTCATTCACGCATCCGAGCGCCTTTGTTGCAAGATCACGCTGACGCTCATTAAGGAGCACCGCCGCCGAAGAGTCGATATTTCCGACTCCGACCGCGTCAGTAATGGCCTTTATCAGCTCGTCCGAACCGTTTCCCTCTTTAGCCGATATTTTAACCGTTTTAAATCCTTCAGGCGGATCTATCACACAGTCCTTATCTGTCTTGTTTAAGAGTACGATGCTGTTTTTATCTTTAATGAGTTCTAAAATTTCTTTGTCATCGCCGTCAAGCGGTACAGATGCGTCAAACACCGCGAGTATAAGCTGAGCGGTTTCGATACGCTCTTTTGCCAGTTCTACGCCGACGCTTTCAACTAAATCGTCGGAATAATGTATTCCTGCCGTATCGGCAAGAACGAGAGTAAGCTCGCCGCATTTTACCCTTTCTTCTATAACATCGCGCGTGGTTCCTGCCACTTCTGTAACTATTGAACGCGCCTCACCCGAAAGAAGGTTCATAAGGGTGGATTTCCCGACATTCGGCTTACCGACTATAGCGGTCTTAACTCCCTCGCGGATAAGCCTTCCGCTGTCATAGGTTGAAATCAGTAACGACAGTATATCTTTTGCTTCGCACAGCAGGACTTCAAATGCTTCGGGCTGCAGCTCGGGCAGGTCCTCGTCAGGATAGTCGCTGTAGGCGGCAAAGTTTGCGGCAAGGGTTATGAGCGCATTTTCTGCCTTTTCGATTTCTTTAGATACCCGTCCGCTCTTTGCCGCTAGATGAAGCTTTAATTCTTCGCTTGACCTTGCGGAAATTAGTCCCATAACGCTTTCGGCTTCGGCAAGGTCCATCTTACCGTTTAAAAAGGCTCTTTTTGTGAATTCTCCGGGCGAGGCAAGGGATGCGCCCGCGTCAAGTACCGCGCGAAGCACCGAAGAAGTAACAAACGCACCGCCGTGACAGGATATCTCACAGATATCCTCACCAGTATAACTGTGGGGCGCGGTAAAACGGGTGACTATCGCTTCGTCAATAAGCTCTTCCCCGCTGTATATATATCCGAAAAGCGCAGAATAGCCCGAAAGTTCCGAGAGCTTTTTGCCGTTTATATTCTTGAAAACGCGGTCAGCGATTTCAGCCGACTCTGCACCCGAAATTCGAATAACGCCGATGCCACCCTCGCCCATCGGGGTCGATATAGCGGCTATGGTCTTTTCTGCCATTAATGTCACCTGCTTTTCCTAAATACCCAGAGTTTACTGGATATATAGTTCATTATTATAACAATTACATTGACTATTATTTTTGCGACAAGACCTGGAACCCCAAAAAGTGAGAAATCAAGTCCGATTGTAAACAGCAATTCGGGCAAAAATATATCAACAATTCCTGACAGACCGCGAGCCGCGAAGAAAGATACCGCTTGACGGAAAATAGTTTTGGTCTCTCGGTCTTTACTCTCAAATACAAAAATTTTATTCGTTACAAAAGCAAATGAAACAGATATCACCCAGGAAATTCCACTTGCAAGTGTTATACCTGCAAATCCAACACAAAGAGAATACACAACCAGACTTACAAAGGTTGTTGCCAATCCGAAAATCACATACATCAATATTTCTTTGTGTTTTTTTAAAAGTTCTTCTAACTTTTTCATATCCACTCTCGCAAAACATATTATCATAATGACCCGATACAGCCGATAAAAAATCGGCTTTTCATTCATAAAACATTCTAAAAACTGTTTGTTGTTTCGGGCGTCTTTATTAATACATTTTACAATAATGATATATTAATTGTCAAGAGCAGCGCTTGCTGCCGTAGGAAAACAAAGCGATTTCATTTCTCTTTCAAAAAAGCACTCCTGAGTATGTGTCTCAGGAGTGCTTTTTACTATCTATAAGGTTTAGGGTCGTCAGTAAGACCGAGCAAATAATCTACGCTGGTCTTATAAAACTCAGAAAGCTTAACAAGCAAAGTAACAGGTATAAGCCGTTCGCCGCGTTCATATTTTGAATATCCTGATTGATCACAATTAAGATAATCAGAGATATCTTTTTGAGTAAGGTCCTTATCTTCTCTGAGGTCACGTATCCTCAATCTCATCTCAATCACCAAAATTATCTTACCCAAGGACGCAACGTCCTATTGACATTTAGGGTGAAACGTCCTAAAATATCGAAAAGGGGGTGATAATATGTCGGATTATAAGGCAATGTATAAAATCATGTTTCAGGCTATGACTAAAGCGATATATACATTACAGGAAGCACAACTAAAATGCGAAGAGTTATATATAGAAAGCTCTGAAGATGAGGTTGCAAGAGATGAAATACTTAAAGTACGGGAAATATCCGAGCTCATAAAAGAAGATCTCGCAAAGTTTTAAGTCTTTGCGAGATCTTTTGTTTATTCTTCTTCAACCTCTGCGGCGTCCATAACGTAGACATTTACCTTTGTAACGGCATTGCCCGTCATACTCTGGACCTTCTCTTTAACGCCCTGCTGAACAGCCTCTGCGGTCGCTTTTGCATTCGCGGTCTTAAGTATGCTGATATACAGGTTAATGACGACCGCGCCATTTTTAAGCTCTGCGTGAACAGGCTTTAAAACTGATTTGCGCGAAATTGCATTAACTACATCTATCTTTCTGGGTGACATAGCGGCAACACCGCCGGTCTCTAACGCCGCCATTGCAGCCATCTGCTCAATGACCTCTATGTTGATTGAAAGTCCGCCTATATTTGCCAACTTTATTACCTCCGTATATAATACTTTAATTGTATTATACCACATTTTTCAATTTTCTCAACACTATTTTAAAGCATTTTGAATTTCGCTGTCGCTTACTGCCACAATTTTTATTTCCGAAACGGCAAAATCGGTCTGTGAAAGGACTGCGTCCTGCACCTGAACGGTCTGCGCAGGCAGCATTTCCTCGTTCTTTACTATAACATTTACATCCTCATCGCCGATTATTGCGATAGAGCTTGTAAACCCTTTAGCCTTGAGCAGAGTTTCTATTGCAGACTCCTTTTCAGTGCGAAGCGCAAGCTCTGCCGCCTTATCGAGCGCGGCTTTCTTATTCTCATCCGAAAGGTCGGTATTTTTAAGTGCCTCTTCGATCATAGCGTATGCATCCTCGCGGGATTTAAGCCTATCGGAACGAAGACGGCTGAAATAAACTGCGGCAGGATCGCTTTCGGCATTCGACTCGTCGACCTCATTGTTCACATATTCAGCCTGACCGAGATATTTTGACGAGTTATCGGTCGATGCCGCTTTGCTGTTGTCCGAATAGTTCATATTGAGCCATATCGCACCTGCAAGTGCCACCACCATAACCGCCATCAATATCTGACTTTTACCGAATACCTTACCTTTTTTCATAGCTAAAAACACTCCTTACTGATACTGTCTGTTTGCAATGTAGATTTCTCTCGTTGTTATATCAAGTGCCGCCATAACGGCGCTTTGTATTTTTTCGCGCGTTTCCTCGCCAACAGGCCCGCAAACTATTGCAACTCCTCTGACCGACGGCAGCTGTCTTGTGACTATAAGCGGTTTTTCAGAGCCGTCTGAGTCGCGCACTATTATATAATTTTTCTCGCTCTCCTCTTGTATCTCTGACTCCTCCGTGCGGTTGTTCTGCTTTTTATCCTCGGCATATACATAGGTGATACCCGAATCAAGGGTGACGGTAACCACTGCAGAGCTGTCTCCCGATATTGCCGCTACTATCTCTCTGACCTGCTGCTCGAGGTACGCGGCATATTCCTCTTCGGAGAACTCCTCGCTCACACGGCTTTCGGGTATCTCATTACTCTCAGCCGGCAGCAGAGTTGATATGTATATTAAAACTATCCCGACTATCCCGACTATAAAAAGCGCCTGACCGCCTTTTTTGCTTTTTATAAACGCTTTCAGCTTTTCCTTCATTCTAAAACCACCGTTTCGGTAAGTCCGCTCAGCACCACCGCCTTTACAGCTTCATCACCCTTATCTGCTCCTTTAATTGTTATTTCATTAATAACTATGCCTCCGTCGTCGGTTTTAGTAGCATCTGCCGTAATTTTTTCATAAATTATTCCCTTTTCGTCGAGAAGCTTTCGGCAGATGTACTCTGCCTGATACTCGCTCATCGCCTCTTCAGCCTCGGCTGCAGAGGCAGCGCTTTGTTCTACGCTGATATTAAAATCTATATCAGTACGGCTTATTGCGATAACCACGCTTGTAAGCAGTATTAGAGAAAGTATATATCCTGCGCTTTTTTGGAGCGCACCGCTGCTGAGCAGCCGAAAACCTCCCGAGAGCACACAAGTGGCGCAGAATATAACGGCTAATTCTTTTATCTGTCCCATCAGCCGCTATTGGTCACTACGGCAAGGGATATTATAAAAAGCGATGCCGTAAAAAGTATTACTCCGAGAAGTGTTGAAAGCACGTGATCCGCACATTTGAAAAGATCTACTCCTTCCTTTACTCCGAAAAGCTCTGCGGCCGCACCGACCAGAAAAAGCGATAGCCGCCAGAGCAGCAGCTCGAGCACCACAGGCAGTACACCGATGCCGAGCGCCAGTACCCCATACATACCTATAGATGAGCGAAGCAGCTTCATCGAAGAGGTCAAGGTCGTCATTGATTCCGAAAGCGCGCCGCCTGTGACAGGCACAAGCGAACTGAGCACGAATTTAACGGTGCGAAGTCCCGCGCTGTCAGCCGATGCATTGACCGCCGTTTGTATCGACAAAAGTCCTAAAAAGACTGTCAGAGCCAAAGAAAACAGCCACGTAGCCGCTTTTTTGACCGTTTCTCCGAGTGCTAAGGCTCCGCCACCCGTTGTTATTCCGCTGACCAGTCCCATACCGAGATAACAACCCATCAGCGGCAGTATGACAAAGGATGCTATCATATTGACCGCCTCTGCCGCAAAGAGCAGTAAGAAGCTCATACCCGATGCCGTAAGTCCTCTGCCGCCTACGGTCAGTATGCCCGCATATATCGGCACAAAAGAGGTCATAAAGGTCGCAGTTCCTTTTATTGCCGCCGTGACCGATGATATCAGCGAAAACATAGGCAGTAGCACGCCCGCTGCCGTTATAAGCATAAAAATATATGAAAGCGCGTTTTTATATTTTGCAAGGCGGTGAGAAAGATTTGCCGCAGCATACAGAATTATTATACCGAACATCTGCGCCGCCGCTCTGAGCGGTCCCCTACCTCCGTCTTTGAGGAACTCTGCTATCTGTGAAAATATATTTTCGGCAGTTATCTTATTGACCCAATCGGGATTCTCGGGATCTATCCCGAATGCAGAGAAAAAATCCCGTACATCATCCGAAAGCAAGCCCTCAAGCTCCTTGGCACCGCTTGCCTCATATTGTTCAAGATAAGTATTTTCCTCTGCCGATGCCGTAATGGCAAATAACAGGCAGAGGAATATTACACATATTACTCTTTTCATTTTCCTATCCGATAAAGCTGTACGCCGCGCCGAGCAGTTCTGCGAGAATCGGCACTGACATAACAAATATAGCGCATTTGCCGACAGTTTCACTCCAGCCTGCAAGGGCGGTTTGTCCGAAATCGCGACATATATCCGAGATAAAGCCCGTAATAAAGCATATTCCGAGTGTTTTTAGCGCCACGGTGAAATATGACGCTTTGATGCCTGCATCAAAAAGCATATCTCGAAGCTCGAGGATCGGTTCAAAGACCGAAGATATAAGGCTTAAAAAGACTATTACTCCTGCCGCTGCCGCGACGGCGAGCGCATACTCCGCCTTGTACTGGCGGAGTACTACCGCCAGTACCGTCGCCGCGATACAAATACCTAAAGCCGATACTATCTCCATAGCTACAGACCGAATACCGATTTCACGGTATCAAAAAGCTCGGCTATTACATCGACTATCATAAGCAAAACTACGACAAGCCCTGCAAGACTTGTCAGCATAGCCTGCTCCTCACGTCCCGAGCGGACAAGCAGCTGATGAAGCACCGTGACTATAATGCCTATTGCCGCCACCTTAAATATAAAATCTACATCCATCGTTAACTCACTCAAATAAATAAAATTGCAGTCATAATTCCCGAAAAAACACCCAGCAGGCTGTATATACGCGACTTCTGCTTCATTTCCTGCTCGGCGTCCGAGACCCGTTTATACAAAAGCTCTCTGTAGGTGGCGCACCGTGCGATGCCCGCGTCCAGATCTCCCATTCCAAGTCCCGAAAAAAACTCAGATAGAAGCCTTCGGTCGTCTCGGTTTAGATCATCACACAACACCTGAACGCGATAACCCTCAGATTCTACAAGTCCCTTTGCGCTGTTACTCGCAAAGACCTCCTCAAGCGGTGCTCCCGTCCTCATAAGATCGGATATCTCTCCTATATATAGATAATGCGAAAGCAGCTTTTTATATCGACAGCGAAGCCTATCTGCCGCTCTTATCCCTAATGCGGCGCCCACCGCCACCGTAATTATGCATCCGACCGTCTTAAGCATAAAGGGTCTCTTTTTCTGCCGATATTACGGTTATCTCACCGCCTATTTTTTCGGGCAGAAGCGCTATATACTCTATCGCGCCGAGCTCTAAAAGCCTTGAGGTCACGCTTCTTGCCATAAGTTCCTCAACACTTGACGCGTGTGCTGTGGTGATTATGCCCACTCCCGAAAAGAAGCTTTCCGAAACAAGTTCCAGCTCTGCCGAGCTTCCTATTTCATCAAAGGCAATATACTCAGGATAAAGAGTGCGAAGGGCAATCTCTGCGCCCTTTGCCTTATTTCCGCCCGATATAACATCGGTGTTTATCCCTACATCAAGATTTGCTCTGCCTCCGCTTGCCGCCGCAAGCTCGCCCCGCGTATCTATAAGGCTGATGCGCCGTCCGCTGTCCGAAAGGTGTCTTACAAGATCGCGCAGTACCGTAGTTTTTCCGCTGCCTGGGGCACCCGCTATAAGTATTCCTCTGCCAACCTTATCGTAAAGGCTTTCTGCCGCCCCCTCTATCTGTCGTGCAATTCGTATATTCACCGAGGATATATCCCTGAAATAGCCGCTCTGAAAACGTCCGCATACACCTGCTCTGTGGCCGTTTTTCATCGAAACAAAGCCCTCTTTAAGCTCCTCCGCCCTCGTATACACCGAATGTCCCGTAAGACGCGTGAGCACCTCATAAAGCTCTTCTGAGCTTACACATAAAGGTCTTTGGGGCACTGTAATGCTTGCTTCTGCCTCCTCAGATATGTAGAAATTACGGTCACAGGTAAGTGAAACGGGCCGTCCTGCCCGAAGCCGTATCTCATAAGCCGAATTCTTAATGCATACAGGAAGTCTTTTTAGTATATCAGCAAACCTTTCGGGCAGCGGATAAAGCGCTGAGTCAAAAATAGAGCTGCCTAATTTCACTTCGTTCATATTCATCACCCTTTTTAAAGGTATGTCCAAGGCTATGATTTTAGAACTTTATAACGAACAGAATTTAGCACAGAAAGCATTTTATCCTACGCGAAAACGCACGGAAACTGAATAACGAGCAGAATTAATTTGGGATGTCTTTTCTCCTATGCGAAGATGTATGTTAATACCTCGAGCATAGGAAAAAGGCATAATAAAAGCCCGCGTTTTGCGGGCTTTTGTGTTCCAGATTAATTATGCCGTTATTCCTCGTCCCAGTTGTGCCAGATTTCCTGCACATCGTCGTTTTCTTCCAGCATATCAATAAGTCTCTCCATCCACTTGATATCCTCTTCATCCTCGAGCTTTGTCATTGTCTGGGGAATGTATGCGGCTTCGGCCGAAAGGAAGGTATATCCCTTTTCCTCAAGAGCATCGCGGACTGTACCGAGGTCATTTACCGTTGTAGTTATCTCGAATACATCACCATCGAAATTAAAGTCTTCAGCGCCTGCGTCGAGAGCATCCATCATAACGGTGTCTTCATCAAGACCCTCGGCTTCTATTACTATCTGACCCTTGCGATCAAACATAAACATAACCGAGCCTGACTGTCCGAGGTTGCCGTGGCACTTGTCGAAATAGTGACGCACATCGGCTGCGGTACGGTTGCGGTTGTCGGTAAGGGTTTCTACAACTACTGCAACCCCGTTCGGTCCGTAGCCCTCGTAGATAAGCTCTTCATAGTTATCGGCACCGCCCTCGCCCGCGGCTTTTTTGATGATGCGCTCAATATTATCGTTAGGCACATTTGCCGCCTTCGCTTTTGCGATAGCGTCCTTGAGCTTTGAATTTTCCTGAGGGTTAGGTCCTCCCTGTTTAACTATTACGGAAATTTCACGACCGATCTTTGTGAAAATCTTTGCCTTTGCAGCATCGGTCTTTTCCTTTTTCCTTTTAATATTGTTCCATTTTGAATGTCCGGACATAGAATTATCTCCTTTTGCAATTTCAACCTTAGTATTTTATCATATATCTTCGCCTTCGGCAAGTGCTTTTTCGCAGATTATTTCAATATCGGAAAGAGTTTTTATCTCGCCGCACATACGTCTGAGCTTTGCGGCATTTTTTACGCCCTTCATATACCAAGCAGTGTGCTTTCTCGACTCTAAAATCACGGTGCGAGGTTCTTTATATTTTTGCATAAGCTCGATTTGGGAGAGAAGAATTTTGAGGCGCTCTTCAAGCGGTGGTGGCTCGGTTACTATACCCTTTTCCATATAGTCGTTTATCTGACTGAATACCCAAGGCTGACCGTTTGCGGCTCTGCCCACCATTACAAAATCACAGCCTGTATATTCGTACATCATTTTAGCCGAAGCTCCGTCTACAATATCGCCGTTTCCGATAACGGGGATCTTCACCGCTTTTTTTACCTCTCTTATAATATCAAGGTCACAGGGCGGCGCGTACATCTGCGCTCTGGTTCTGCCGTGTACGGTGATGGCGGCGGCACCATTCGCTTCGCATATTTTTGCTATTTCTACGGCATTTTTCGAGCTTTCATCCCAGCCCGAACGTATTTTCACCGTAACAGGCAGCTTTACCGCATCAGATACGGCGTGGACGATTTTCCCGACAAGCAAAGGCTCTCTCAGCAGTCCGCTTCCGCCCTTATTATTGGCGACCTTAGGCGCGGGACAACCCATATTTATATCAATAAAATCAGGGTTGAAGCTCTCTGCTACCCTTGCCGCTTCTGCCATTATCTCTGGCTCATAACCGAAAAGCTGATTTGCGAAAATCCTCTCGTTTCCCTTTTCCAAAAGCAAGGGCGACTTATGGTCACCGAGGGTTATCGCCTTGGCGCTCGTAAGCTCGCCGACCGAATAGGCGGCGCCGAAGCTATCACATATTTCCCTCATCGCTCTGTCGGCTACTCCTGCCATGGGCGCAAGGGCTGCATATCCTTTGATTTCGACGTTTTTTATCTTCATATCATAGTGATTATATAATATAAAAATTTTTAAGTCAAATACAAAAATTTATAATGACATTATATAAAAGTTTTGGTATAATGAAATAAATATTGTATGTTGGGGTTGTGTTTATTTATGAAACTGCTCGCCATTGACGGAAACAGCATAATAAACCGCGCGTTTTACGGAATAAAGCTGCTGTCTACTAAGGACGGCAAGTTTACCAATGCTGTTTACGGCTTTATAAATATTCTCAACAAGTTAAAAGAAACTGAACACCCCGACGGTATTGCAGTTGCTTTCGATGTTAAAAAGCCGACCTTCCGCCACGAAAAATATGCAGAATATAAGGCAGGCCGCCACGCGACACCGCCCGAGCTGTTAGAGCAGTTCGCCCCCTTAAAAGAGTGGCTGACCCTTATGGGATATAAGGTCATTGAGTGCCCGGGCTTTGAGGCAGATGATATTTTAGGCACTCTTGCAGATATGTGTGAGAAAAACGGACACGACTGTGCTATTGCAACAGGTGACCGTGATGCTCTTCAGTTGATAAGCGACCGCGTCCGCGTAGTGCTTGCAACTACAAAAATGGGCGGTCCTGAGATAACGAACTATGATAAAGCGGCACTCTTTGAAAAATACGGTCTTACTCCCGAACAGATGATAGACCTCAAAGCCCTTATGGGTGACTCCTCGGATAATATTCCGGGCGTTGCAGGTGTTGGCGAAAAGACCGCTACCGACCTTATAACACGGTACGGCAATATTGACTATATTTACGAACATTTAGATGAACTCGACATCAAAGCAGGTGTCAGAGCAAAGCTTGAAGTAGGCCGCGACAACGCATTTTTCAGCCGTTGGCTCGGCACCATATGCCGCACCTCACCTATCGATACAAATCCTGAAAATTACAAAACAGGCGAATGCGATATAGCGGGGGTCGCCTCACTTATGACCGATCTTGAGCTTTTCAGACTGATGGACAGAATGGGCATAGATCCCTCTGCCGCAAAGAAGACCGCTACCGTCGAAAAGATATCTGCTTCACCTATTTCATCGACCGAATTTTTAATAAACGATATACAGTCGGTGGATATGATATCGGTGTCGGATGGTTTTGCCGTATATGACGGGGCTAATTGCACCGTTTTATCGACAGAGCAGGCTCTTTCCCTCCTTTCGGACGGCGCTGTTTCAAAGCGTGTTTATGATGCTAAAGGTTTATATAAGCTCTGCAAAAATCAGGGTGTTTCAATAAAGAATATAGTTTTCGACAGTATGCTCGCAGGCTATCTTTCCAACCCATCGTCAAATTCGTATGAGCTTGACCGACTTGCTGCCGAATACGGCGCCGCTATCGAGTGTGACCTTGATGATGATTTGAAAAAGGCTCTGCTCCACACTGCCGTTTGCAATGCTCTCGAAAAAGAGCTTTTGAATTCGGGACAGACAGAGTTGCTTCGCGATATTGAGCTTCCTCTTTCATTTGTACTCGGCGATATGGAGATCCAAGGCGTGCTTATTGACGCTGATGCGCTAAAAACCCACGGCGAGGAGCTCGACTGTCGTATAGAAGAGCTTCAAACAAGGATATATGAGCTTGTTGGATATGAATTTAATCTCAATTCTCCGAAACAGCTCGGAGTCGCTTTATTCGAAAAGCTCGGACTTCCCGCCAGAAAGAAGACAAAGAGCGGATATTCGACCAATGCCGAGGTTTTAGAAGAGCTTCGCAACGAACACCCCGCGGTCGGACTGCTTTTACAGTACAGAACACTCGCAAAGCTTAAGTCGACCTATTGCGATTCTCTGATAGATGCTATAGCAGAAGACGGAAGAATACATTCAACCTTTAATCAGACCGAAACGAGGACAGGCAGAATAAGCTCGCTTGAGCCAAATCTGCAGAATATCCCTGTCCGCACCGCCGAGGGACGCATTTTCAGAAAGTTCTTTATAGCTAAAGAGGGCTACACCCTTGTGGATGCCGACTACAGCCAGATAGAGCTTCGAGTTCTTGCTCATATGGCAAACGACAAGGTTATGTGTGATGCCTTTAATTCGGGTGCCGATATCCACACAAGAACTGCCTCTCAGGTCTTCGGTCTGCCCGAGGATATGATAACTCCCGTACTTCGCAGCCGCGCAAAGGCTGTAAACTTCGGGATCGTTTACGGAATCGGTGCTTTCTCGCTTGCAAAGGATATCGGTGTTTCCAACCGCGAAGCAAAGCAGTATATCGAAAGCTATCTTGCTACCTTCCGCGGCGTTGACAGATTTATGACACGCACCATTGAAGAGGCAAAAGAAAACGGCTATGTTACCACCGTTTTCGGCAGAAGAAGGTATCTTCCCGAAATAACCTCGTCAAACGGACAGATACGCGCTTTCGGTGAGCGTGTTGCGCGAAATGCTCCCATTCAAGGCACCGCCGCAGATATTATAAAAATTGCAATGATCAATGTGTTTAACCGTTTGGAAAAAGAAAAGCTTGACGCAAGGCTTATACTCCAGGTGCACGATGAGCTTATAATCGAGTGCTCAGAAGATGTAAAAGAAACCGTCAGCGCACTTTTAAAGGAAGAAATGGAAAATGCCGCCAGAATGAGTGTCGAGCTTACCGCTGATGTTCATTCGGGCTACAGTTGGTACGAGGCTAAAGACTGATGAAAAGAATAATATTTGTATGTACGGGTAACACCTGCCGCTCTCCTATGGCTGAGGGCTATCTTAAAAGTAAAAACCGAAAGGATATAGAGGTGCTAAGCCGCGGCCTTGCAGCTGACGGTTCGCCCGTATCTGAAAACAGCGTTGCCGCTATGAGAGAGCTTGGCATCGATATCTCGGGACACATTTCAAAGCAGCTTACCTTCAAGGATATTGATGAGTCCTGTATTTTTATCTGTATGTCCTCCTCTCACGCAGATGTGCTTGAAGGCTCAGGATTTGATAAAATGAAGCTCCATGTGCTCGGTATATGTGATCCTTACGGACAGGACCTTGAGGCTTACAAAAAATGCCGCGATGAAATAATAGAGGGCATTGACGAGCTTACAGAGGACGGTATCATATGATAAGACCGTATAAGCAGGGCGATGAAATCTCCATCGCCGCCTTGGAAAAAGAGTGCTTTTCAGAGCCTTGGAGTGCAGAAGATGTTGCCGAGTCTGCCGCCGAGGGGGTAATGTTTTTCGTTTTTGAAGAGGGCGGAAAGACAGTCGGATATGCAGGACTGCAGACCGTTCTTGACGAAGGATACATCACAAATGTTGCGGTTAGCAGATCACACAGAAGACAGGGTGTCGGCAAAGCTCTTTTAGAAGAGTTTGATAAAGCTGCCGAAAAGTTTTCTCTTTCATTTATATCTTTGGAAGTTCGAGAATCAAATACAGCCGCTATTGCGCTTTATGCATCTTGCGGCTATAAAAACGAGGGTGTTCGTAAGGACTTTTACCGTGACCCTCGAGAAAATGCAATTATTATGACCAAAAGGAGGCACACGCTTTAATGCTGATACTCGCAATTGAATCTTCCTGCGATGAGACCGCAGCCGCAGTTTGCGAAGGCAGACGCGTTTTGTCCTCGGTCATAAACACCCAGATCGAAGAGCATAAGATATACGGAGGTGTTGTTCCCGAAATCGCCTCGCGCAGACACTGTGAAAACATATCGGCGGTATGCGATAAGGCTGTTGCCGACGCAGGTCTCAAATACACCGATCTTGACGCTATAGCCGTCACCTATGCCCCCGGTCTTATCGGCGCTCTGCTTGTTGGAGTCAACTTTGCAAAAGGGCTCTCGATGTCGCTCGGTATTCCGCTTATTCCCGTACATCATCTTCGCTCACACATAGCGGCAAATTATATAGATAATGAAGAACTGAAGCCGCCGTTTTTGTGTCTTACGGTTTCGGGTGGAAACAGTATCATTACCGAAGTAAAGGATTACACAGATTTTAAAATAATCGGCGGCACACGTGACGACGCCGCAGGTGAATGCTTTGACAAGACGGCTCGCGCTATGGGACTCGGTTACCCCGGCGGAGTCAACCTTGATAAAGAGGCAACCGTTGCTGATTTCGAAAAGTACCCCTTGCCAAAACCAAAGGTCGACGGCTCCCCGTACGATTTTTCGTTTTCGGGTCTTAAGACCGCTGTTATAAACACCATACACAACGCTTCGCAGAAAAATATTGAAATAGATACCCCTGTTCTTGCCGCAACCGTCAGAAAACGCGTCTGCGATATGCTGATTGACAGAACTCTGCTTGCGGCGCAAAACCTCGGTCACAATACGGTTGTGCTCGCGGGCGGTGTTTCGGCAAACTCGGAGCTTAGAAGCCGCCTCGGCGAAGAATGCGAAAAACGTAATATCAGACTTTATGCTCCTGCTTTAAAATACTGCGGTGACAATGCCGCCATGGTCGGTGTTCAGGCATACTTTGAATATATGTCGGGCAACACGGCAGACGAAAGTCTTAATGCTTATGCTACTATGCCCATCGATAATGTTATAAAATAAACCTTACGAAGAGAGGATAACATATTATGTTGTTTACAAGAGATATAGGTATTGACCTCGGCACCGCAAATACCCTCGTTTATTTAAAAGGAAAGGGCATTATTATGCGCGAGCCGTCGGTCGTCGCCTACGATGTTCGAAATGACGCGGTCCGTGCTGTCGGAACAGAGGCTAAAGAAATGATAGGCCGCACCCCAGGCTCTATAGTAGCCGTCCGTCCGCTCAAAAACGGTGTTATTGCCGACTATGACGTAACCGCGGCTATGCTTAAAAGATTTATTAAGGAATCGCTTAAAGGCTCTCTTTTTTCAAGAGTCCGCGTTGTTATCTGCGTGCCCGCAGGTGTTACTGAGGTTGAGTCCCGCGCGGTGCATGACGCAGTAAAGCAGGCAGGCGCTATAGATGTAGATATTGTTGAAGAGCCTATGGCGGCGGCAGTCGGTGCAGGTCTTCCCGTCTTAGACGCTACAGGCAATATGATAGTTGATATCGGTGGCGGTACAAGCGAGGTTGCAGTTATCTCACTCGGTGATATTGTTACTGCACAGTCTATCCGCACCGCGGGCGATGACCTTGACGAAGCTATCATCAACTATATCAGAAAGAAGCACAACCTGCTTATCGGCGAGCGCACCGCCGAGCAGCTGAAGATCGAGATAGGCTCGGCTCTTCCTTATGACGATGAAAAATCGGTTGAAATAAAGGGCAGAAACCTTCTCGACGGACTTCCGAAGAACATTACTATTTCTTCCGAAGAGGTCAGAGAAGCTATGAGTGACACTCTCGACGTTATAATCGAAAGCATCCGTACCACATTAGAGAAAACTCCGCCCGAGCTTAGTGCCGATATTATCGAAAACGGGATTACGCTTACAGGCGGCGGTGCTCTGCTCAGAGGTCTTGCAGAGCGTATCGAGCAGGAGACCAATATGAAAGTCGTGGTTGCCGACAATCCGCTTGACTGTGTTGTTGAAGGCACTGCAAAGCGTCTTGAAACAGGTCACGGATTTGATAATTATGTTTTCCGCAGGAATAAAAACTATAGATAGGTGAGTTAAATTGCGTTTTTTCTTTAGAAGCAGACAATTTAAAATATTCCTTGCCGTCACAGCCTCTGTTATCACGCTTGCTATAATACTCGGTGCAGTCGGCGGTTATATCGCGCCTCAGGCAGGTATTGCCGAGACACTTGTCGCACCCTTTAAAAAGCTTGCATCCTCGGCTAAGAACTCTATCGACAGCTGGAGTGACCGTCTATTTCGCTCGGATGAGCTTGCAAAAGAGAATGAAGAGCTTAAAGCTGAGCTTAACGACCTTCGCGACAAATTAGTTGATTATGAATCTGCGGTAAACGACAATGAATTTTATAAGGATTTTCTTGAGATAAAAGAAAATAATCCCGACTTTGTATTCTGCCCCGCTTTTGTTACCGCGAATGATCCCGATGATGAGTTCGGCGGATTTACGCTCGATCGCGGCAGCCATCACGGAGTCGAGCTTTATGACCCCGTTATAACCGATGCAGGACTCGTCGGTTATGTTACCGAGCTTGGCTTCGCTTCCTGCAAGGTGACAACCGTACTGAGCCCCGAGCTTACCTGTGGTGCTTATTCTTCGCGAACCAATGACGCAGGTGTCGTTTCGGGCGGAAGAGAGTTCGCACTCGAGGGCAACACACGGCTTTACAATCTTTCACGTACTTGTACTATTGCCGTAGGTGATATTATCGTGACCTCGGGTAGCGGAATATTCCCCGACAAGCTTGTCATCGGTACGGTAAGCAATATTTTAAGCGACTCAATGACATCATCTCTTTACGCAGTAGTTGAGCCGACCGTTGATCTTGACGGTCTTAAAAATGTAATGATCCTCACCTCTTTCGACGGTCAGGGCGAAGCTCTACCCGTAGGAGAATAATTATGAAAAAGAACAACCGTAGGTTTATTGCTTTTGCGATAAATGCCGTTTTGCTTATTCTGCTTTTCACACTCAGATATTCGGGTCTTGCAACCCTAGCTATCGGACAGGCTGTGCCCATCACACTTATCCCGTTTGTAATTGCCGTTGCCATTTTCTGGGGAGAATGGGTCGGTGCTGTTGCAGGCTTTGTAGCAGGCGCGCTGATGGACGGCTCAATGAGCGGCTCGTCCTGTTTCAACACACTTGCACTTATGCTTATAGGGCTTATATGCGGAGTTTTGTCCTCTTACTATATGAATAAAAACATCCGCTCTGCCGCTTGCCTTTCACTCGGAGCCGCTTTTGCATATCTTTTTGCAAGACTCACATTTTTCTACTCCTTCAAGGAAATTTCCGTGGGGACTGAGTATTACAGCAACTATTTTATACCTACCGTATTCTATACCGCTATTTTCATACTTCCGTTTTATTTTCTTGAGAAAAAATTACGGGAGCTTTAACTTAAAAACTTTCTAAAGGAGGTATCCAATTTGCCTTTTCAGAAAAGACAGCGCCCAAGGCTCGCTGCGCTTTCTATCCTTCTTGTTGCAATTTTACTGCTTTATACCGTAAGAGTTTTTTCTCTTCAGATATCCAACGCAGAAACATATATCAATCAGGCTCTGGGTATTTCCTACCGTACGGTTACCATAAAGGCACAGCGAGGTGAGATACTCGATCAAAACGGCAGAAAGATCGCCGTAAACCGCGAGGGCTATAACATAGTTTTCAACAAGGCCTATCTTAAAACAGAAAATCTCAATCCTACCATTCTTTCTCTCTGCGCCCTGCTCTCAGAGCACAATACCGAATGGTTTGATGTTCTCCCCATAACTGCTAGTGCGCCCTATTCCTTTACCGACGATGAAGCCGCCGTAAGCCGAATGAAAACCGAGCTTGGTCTTGCTCATTATGCAACTGTAGAAAATTGCATTTCAAAAATGGTAGATGATTATGAGCTGGAAGGCTATGATGATGCTACTCGCCGTATGATAATGGGTATCCGTTATTCTATCGAGGTAGCCGACTTTTCAGTATCCAATCCTTATACCTTTGCCGAGGATGTTTCCTCAAAAATAATGCAGATAGTCCTTGAATCAGGTATGATGATCGAGGGTGTTTCTATTGATGTTGTGCCCTTTAGAGAATATGTTGACGGCACACTCGCACCGCATATTATCGGAACTGTAGGACCCATATACGCTGAGGAATGGAATAAGTATAAGGATAAGGATTACTCCTACAGCGATAAGGTCGGAAAAAGTGGTATAGAGCTCCTTGCCGAAGAATATCTGCACGGCACTGACGGCGAGATAACCTATAAGATAGATTCTAAGGGAAATATTCTTTCAGAAGAAATAACTAAGCCCCCAGTTGCTGGAAAAACCGTAGTTTTAACTCTGGACAAGACTATACAGAAGGCTACGCAGGACGCTCTGCAATCGGTCATAACAGGCCTTCAAAGCGAGGGCGGTACGGTCACGGGCGGAGCCGCGGTTATGATGGATATAAGCTCAGGCAACATCATAACCAGTGCAAATTACCCATCGTATGACCTTAATACCTATACCGAGGTGTATGATGAGTTGCTTGCAGACAAGGGCCTTCCCCTTACCGACCGCGCATTTTCGGGAATTTATCCTCCAGGCTCTACCGTAAAGCCTGTTGTTGCGATAGCCGCGCTTGAAAACGGTAAGCTTAATTACGACGAGCACATCCGTTGCGTGCGTGAATACAGATATTTCGACGATTATAAGCCCAACTGTATGAGATATCACGGCTCTATAGGGCTTAACACTGCTATCTCGAAGTCGTGCAACTATTTCTTTTATGAGCTTGGCCGCAGACTTGGTGTTACGACTATGCTTGATTATTTCAGCAAGTTCGGTCTCGGTGTTTCAACGGGACTTGATCTTCCCTCCTCTTCGGGACTTGTGATAAACGCAGAAAAAGAGGGTCTCGGCGGTGCAACACTTCAGACCGCTATCGGTCAGATGAACGCCTTTACTCCGCTTCAGCTTTCAAGCTATGTTTCCACCCTTGCAAACGAGGGAACAAGGTATAAAGCCAATCTTATCGACCGTGTAGTTTCATACGATATGCGCGAGTTGTATAGCGAGATCAAGCCTCAGGCTCTTGAAAGCTTTGATATTGACAGTAAGGTTATCAGCGCCGTCAAAAGCGGTATGCTGTCAGTTACCGAGGACGGTACGGGAAGCACGGTATTCGGTAACTATGAGATAAAGGTGGGCGGAAAAACAGGTACATCACAGGTGAATGATGCCGCGGAGCACTCAGTATTTATCGCGTTTGCACCTTATGACAAGCCTCAGATAGCTATATCTGTTATTCTTGAGCACGGAAACAGCACTCCTGCGGTGACCACAGTTGCCAAGGCGATGCTTGACGCATATTTCTTCTCCAGTGAAACGACTGTAGATACTACGCCTCCCTTTACCGTGCTAGAGTAATAAACTGATTGACAAATTTTTGTATTTATGATAAATTAGTTTTACAATGCCGAATTTTTGGATCATTACACATTTTTCGGAAGGATGGTAGGTCAATGAATAGAATAATTGCTGTCACCTCCGGAAAGGGCGGTACAGGAAAATCTACGTTTTCGGTAAATCTAGGTATCGCTGCCGCTAAGGCAGACTCGCCTGTACTTCTTATCGATATGGATGCTGGTATGCGCTGTCTTGACCTTTTGCTCGGTGTTTCAGAATCTGTACTTATGGATGTATCTGATGTAGCGAATGGCGCCGATATCGAAAGCTCGGTAATCCCAGTGCAAAATCATTCAGGATTATACCTTCTCCCCGCACCTGCAAAAATCGGCTCGGTAGAGCCTGAACTTTTCGGCAGACTGGTTTCAGCTGCCGCCGAAAAATATTCTCTTGTATTAATTGATTTTCCTGCCGGCTCTGATTACACTCTTTTTGAAAAGCTGCCGAAAAATACGGATTTTGTATGTGTCTGTAACCCTGATCCCGTTTCTGTCCGCGATGCGGCTTCTATCGGCAGAGAACTGAGAGCAATGGGCAGAAAAGGATATCTTATAATCAATAAGTACAACTATAAATATGTTGCAAATACGAGCTTTGATAATCTTGATGACATACTCAACGAAACTGGTCTTCAGCTTCTGGGAATGATTCCCTTAAGTGACCGTTTCATATATTCATTCAGCACAGGAAGCTTTCCGCGAAAAGGTCGGGAAGCAAATGCCTTTAAACGCATTGCTGCACGTATCAACGGAAAATCGGTACCCCTTCCCCGTCTGAAAAAAATTTAGAACACAAAGGACAACCGTTATTATTCGAAAGGAGAACTACATAAATGAATATCGCCCTTATCGCACACGATGCAAAAAAAGAGCTTATGGCACAGTTCTGCATAGCCTACTGCGGAATTTTGAGCCGACACACCCTTCTCGCCACCGGCTCTACCGGTAAGGTAATCTCGGATGCAACGGGACTTGACATTATAAAGTTTTTAAGCGGAAGCCACGGCGGCTCACAGCAGATCGCGGCACGTATCGGATGCGACGAGATCGATATGCTTCTCCTCTTCCGCGACCCTCTCACACCTAAGCCAAATGAGCCTGACGAAAACGCGCTTCTGCGTCTTTGTGACATCCATCAGATACCGGTTGCTACCAATATAGCAACCGCCGAGGTGCTTATTCACGGTCTTGAGCGCGGTGATCTTGATTGGCGCGAAATAGTAAATCCGACAAACAAATAAACTATAAAACTACGCTCAGTACAGACCGTAGTTAGAAAAACTTGGAGTAATTAATTATGGCTGAAATAAATAAAGCGCCGCGCGGCACTAATGATGTGCTGCCCTTTGACGTGCATAAATGGCAGTTTGTAGAACAGAAGCTTATCGAAACAGCTTCTCTTTACGGCTTTAAGGAGATCCGCGTGCCTGTTTTTGAGCATACCGAGGTCTTTACAAAAAGTGTCGGTGACACTACCGATGTCGTTCAGAAGGAAATGTATACATTCCGCGATAAGGGTGACCGTTCCATCACACTTCGTCCCGAATTTACCGCAGGTGTTATCCGCTCGGTTATTGAGCATTCGCTGACCGCCTCCGCGCTCCCCGTAAAGGTTTGCTACTGCGGCGGATGCTACCGCTATGAAAAGCCTCAGGCAGGAAGACTCCGCGAGTTTCACCAGTTCGGTGTTGAGTGCATCGGCGCCGCTTCCCCTGCAGCCGACGCAGAGGTCATTTCACTTGCAAACAGCCTGCTTCGCAGTGTGGGAGTAAAGAGGGTTTCTCTTGAGATAAACTCTATCGGCTGTCCCGAATGCAGAGCTAAATACCACGCCGCATTAAAGGAATACTTTGCCTCTAATGTGGACTCACTTTGCGAAACCTGCAAGGATAGACTTGACCGCAACCCAATGAGAATTCTTGACTGCAAGTCACCTATATGCTCAAAGATCGGAGCCGCTGCACCTGTTATGATAGATTACCTCTGTGAGGCTTGCTCTACTCATTTTGAGGGTGTAAAAAAACACCTTGATGTTATAGGTATTGATTATAAGGTCAATCCGAGAATCGTTCGCGGACTTGACTATTATACCAGAACGGTATTTGAATTTATTTCAGGAGACATTGGCGCTCAGGCGACCGTTTGCGGCGGCGGCCGTTATGACGGGCTGCTCGAGCAGATGGGAAGTCAGTCAACACCTGCACTCGGTTTTGCTATGGGTATCGAACGCCTATTAATGGTGCTCGAAAGCGTAGGGGCCCAGATGCCCGAGCCCGCAAGGTGCGACCTTTATATCGCACCCATGGGTGACGCTGCCGCGCTTAAAGCCGCCGCTGTTTGTGAACAGCTTCGCGAGGAAGGCTTTGAGGCTTTGACCGATATCGTGGGTAGGGGACTTAAAGCTCAGATGCGATATGCCAACAAGCTCGGAGCTCTGTATACAATAGTGCTGGGTGATTCTGAGCTTGAAGAGGGCAAAGCAAAGCTAAAGTGCATGGAATCAGGGGATGAGACCGAGATAGAGCTTGACCGCATCGTCGAAGCTATGTATGATGCCAGAATTTCGATGATAACGGATTCATTGAGCATATAATAAAAATGCGGATATCGAAAGATATCCGCATTTTTTATTCAACAGAGCACCCCGGATAATAGTGGAGAAGTATCTCTTTATATGTCTTACCTTGCATTGCCATATAGTGCGCGCCGTATTGGCTCATACCGATTCCGTGACCGTAGCCGCGAACCGTAAATGTGAAGGAGCCGTTAGCAAAGCTTATATCAAAATTTGCAGAACGAAGTGAAAGCGCACTTCTTATCTTATCCCCTGCTATCGCCTTTCCGGCTATGACCGCGGTGATAACGCTTCCGCTCTCTGTCCGCTTAATTTCGCCTATCCACCCGTCACCGTTCCCCTCCGCATTCACATATTCCGAAAGCTTGGTCTTCAGCTCCTCTACAGTAAAGCTTACGGTACTGAGATAATTTGGAGACAGCTTATCCCCTGTGCTTTCCACCGCTTTAAGATATGAATAGTTTCCGCCCCATATATCAGCAGCGTTCTCGGTCTTTCCTGATGAAATAGCGTGGTATGCAGCGAGTATCAGCTTTGACTCATAGGTTATCTTTTCATACAGCACACTGTCTATAGCAGAGCGTATCTTTTCCTCATATGTGTCGGCATTTTCTCCCCATTTTGCTCTTGCCGTTTCAACCGTTACAAAAGCCTGATCGATCGAAGAATCGTCGGTAATATCGTAATCCTTATCGGAAACGGCTGCCTTACACATTGCGTAGGTATATGCCGCTACCGTTTGTGCCTTTAGTGCTTCTGTCTCATAAAGTGCAGGCATTTCTGCTGCCACCACGCAGAAAAGATATTCCCTCACCGCCATTTCCTCTATATTGCCCGTTTCGCTTCTATATACCCGTATAGTTTCGGTATTATCGGGAAGCGGAGCTAAAAATGCATCTCCCATAGCGGGAATGTTCTCTTCGCTTTGTGATATTCCGCCTGCCGCCAGCGGCAAAAAAAGCATTGACAGAGCCAGAATAAATATTGACACCAAATATATTTTTTTCATAGCAATACCTTCCTTTGTAACTTCGTTTTGTGTTGACTTTTATCCTTATTGATAATAAAATATATATGTTAGTGTCAAACAAATAATTCCTTGGAGGGACTGTCTTGAGTATTAAACAAAGCTATCTGTACTTTTTTATTGCCACCGTTACGGCTATTGCCTTACGAACTCTAATGCTTTTTTTCACTATCGACACCACAAGCGGATTTATTAAAGGCGAATACACTGCTATAGCTACATTAATGTTGGCTGTTATTACTGTGGCTATCATACTCGTTTTTGTTTTTGCAATGCTAACTAAAAAGACTGCCGAGCGCACTATGCCGAATAATGTTGTTTTTAAAATCGTTTGTCCAATACTTGCGGCAGTCATTCTTTACGACACCTTCTTTTCGACTATGGATTATTCCTTCACTGCCTGGCATAGAAGCGCTGAATGTATTTTAGCGGTCGTTGCCGCGGCGTCTCTTATTGCCTTTTCAATAATTGAATTTTTCAACTTTAAAATTCCGCCTTTGCTTACTGCTGCACCCATACTTTTTTGGTTTATGCGGCTTATTATAATCTTCACCTCCTTCTCAACACTGTCAAATATTCCCGATAATATGTTTGAGCTGGCAGCTCTTTGTATGATACTTGTGGCGTCTCTTCAGTTTTCAAAGCTTGCCTGTACTGAGCTTTCCCCATTAAAGCAAACCTCTGTTTTTGCTACCGCGCTTTCGACCGCTTCGATCTGTTTTGTCACGTCGATACCGCGCGCTATAGTCACACTGTCGGAAAATGCCGCCGTTCTCCACCGCAATGACCTGCCTATTATGACAACTCTTGTCGCGGGAATTTATTTTCTTATATTCGCGCTCAGCTGTTATCCTGCTGCTCACAAATAAACTGACACAAAAAATTTCAGCGTCCTGTAAAAATACAGGACGCTTTTAGTTTAAAGTTTTACCTTTTCTTCGACAATGTCGGCGGCATTATCCATATATCCCTGATGGAACTTCTCAAACTCTCCCTTGTCGGCAAGCTCGGCAAGCTTCACATCTATCGGGACCTGAGCGAGCAGCAAGCAGTCGAGCTCTTCAGCGACACTCTCGGTCTTGCCCTCGCCGAAAATGCGGAACTCTGCTCCGCAATCAGGACAGTATACATAGCTCATATTCTCAACTATACCGAGCACAGGTACATTCATCATTGAGGCCATATTGTATGCCTTTTTTACTATCATAGAAACGAGATCCTGCGGTGAGGTTACGATAACTATTCCGTCGATGGGAAGCGACTGGAATACGGTCAGCGGAACGTCACCCGTTCCGGGAGGCATATCGACAAACATATAGTCAAGCTCGCCCCAAACAACGTCGGTCCAAAACTGTGTTACAGCTCCCGCAATTACGGGTCCCCTCCATACTACGGGAGTCTCCTCGCTCTCAAGCAGGAGATTTATAGACATTATCTTGATACCGTCAGAGGTCTCCTTCGGTAAAATTCCGAACTCGGTCGCCTCGGCACGATCATGTATACCGAACATTTTAGGGATAGACGGCCCTGTGATATCGGCGTCAAGTATGCCGACCTTATAGCCCTTTCTCTTCATTAAAACGGCAAGCATAGCGGTAACTAGAGATTTGCCTACGCCGCCCTTTCCGCTTACAACACCGATGACCTTTTTTACATTACTATTAACATTAGTCTCTGCCTTTTCAGGCTCAGAGTGCGCCTTCCCACAGCTCGAGCAATCTCCGCTGCAAGACGTATCATTGCATTTTCTTTCTTCTGACATTTTTACCTTGCCTCCGTCAAATGATATGTTAATATTATATCCTTTGCTGAGGCTTTTTTCAATACTTCTATTCAAAAACTGTTTCTATTTTTTTAAATGCGCTCTCGGGAGAATACACAAAGCGGTCAATATGCTCTCCCTCATAAAAATATTTGGTCTCACGCGGATATTCTGAGTCGAAGCTATCAATAATAATAAGCTTTATCTTCATCTTTTCGGGGATTATGCTTTTTATGTACACAGATGTGCTCTGTCCTACACAAACATCGCTTCTCGCCTCAGCAAGCCCCGCTAAATTG
This sequence comes from Acutalibacteraceae bacterium, assembly GCA_045591645.1. Taxonomy (GTDB): domain Bacteria; phylum Bacillota; class Clostridia; order Oscillospirales; family Acutalibacteraceae; genus SFWF01. Next base: position 40,342 of record JAZNTG010000008.1, read on the forward strand.
GGCGCAAGCTCTACAAAAACTCCATAGCTTTCAACGCTTCTGACAATACCGTATACCGTTTGTCCCTGAGAAAAGCAGTCTGCGTTTTCCTCCCAGCTACCGAGGAGCTCTTTGTGCGATAGGGTTATACGCCCATTATCTATCTGTTTTATAATTACCTTTATATCGTCTCCTGCTGAAAATCGGTCGCGCGGATGGGAAATTCGCGAAACCGAAATAGAATCTATGGGAAGCAATGCAATATTCCCACAGCCGATATCACAGAACGCGCCGAAGCTCTCCAAATGTGTGATACGGGCATCTATTATATCACCTATGCAGTGTTTTTTCAGTATGCCGTCGCGGCATATTCTTTGCGCTTCGCGTCTGGAAAGGATGGCATATTCCCGACCGTTTTCGCCCATTCTTATATCGCTCACAGTAAAGCATACCGCTTTTCCCACCCGTGATATTAGCGCGATATCTCGTGTGGTCCCCTCTTTTATACCCAGGGCACCCTCTACTCTTGGAATTATCCCCCTCATTGAACCGAGATTTACAAGCAAATTATGGTCATTGTCGCACATATATGCAGAGGCTTCGAGTATTTCTCCCTTTTGCATAGCGTCGACCAACTCAGACTTTGTGTAACCGCCTTTCCTGTTCTCGAATTTTTCTGAGAGCCAACCTTCGGGATAGCAGACCTTCATTATTATCAACCTTTCTTTTTATAATGATCGTTGAACGTGGAAACAGCACCTGAGGTGCTGTTTCCACACTAAATCGCAGATTTGACAATACCTATTGAAATAATGTACAAAAGCAATTATTGTATGTTAAAAATATATGCCGCAAAGTTTAGATTAATGATTGATTATAGTCCAGAAAAAAGGTAAAATATAGATACAGTACAAATACAGAGGTGTAACTTGAAAATATTTTTTATAATACTATTATCTTTAATTGTAATTCTTTTTGTAGCTTCCTTGGTAGCTTTAAAGCTTACAACACATAATATAAGAAAAAAGTCAAAACGCTCAAGGGTAAGGGCCCTCGACGCTGACCGTCTTTTCGGAAATGAGATAGCTGATGGCAAAGAATATATTAATGCCACCCCTTATGAGGAGTGGTATATAAGGAGCTTTGACGGGCTGGATCTTTTTGGAAGATTCTTTAAAAACGGAGACTCTGACAGGACTATAATTCTCTTTCACGGCTTTCGCTCAAGCGGAGAGCATGATTTCTCCTGCGCTTTTCAGATGTACTTCGAGCATGGCTTTAATATCCTCATCCCCGACCAGCGTGCACACGGAAGATCTCAGGGAAAATATATCGCCTACGGTGTGCTCGAGCGATATGACGCGCTATATTGGGTTAAAAAGGTCATAGAGATGCGCAGCGAAAACGAAAACATAATTTTAAGCGGTGTTTCAATGGGCGCTTCCACCGTGCTTATGGCTTCGGGATTAGCGCTTCCAACGAATGTAAAGGCAATCATCGCAGATTGTGGCTTTACCTCTCCTGAAGAGATAATAAAAAAAGTAATGACCAATGATATGCATATTCCTGCCTTTCCGCTTTATTACATGACGCGACTTCTTGCGAGAGCACTGGCACATTATGATTTTAAATATTCAACTTTGGATTCCTTAAAGAACTGCAATGTACCCATACTTTTTATCCACGGAAAGGCCGATGATTTTGTTCCCTTTTATATGAGCGAGCAAAACTACGATGCCTGCCCGACCGAAAAGCGCGCAGTCTGGGTAGACGGTGCAGGACACGGAACATCGTTTTTAGTTGATACCGAGCGGTGTGTAAAAGAACTAGAGGAATTTATGCGTTACGCGCACTAAACATATATAGGCTTTTAAACTTAAAAACTCCCCAATCTGAGATTGGGGAGTTTTGGTTATTTAAGAAATCCGTTTACTATTTGCTCTTCTGCCTGCTTTTCAGTGAGTCCGAGCGTCATAAGCTTGACAAGCTGTTCACCTGCGATCTTTCCGATAGCCGCTTCGTGGATAAGAGACGCATCTGCGTGGTTCGCCATAATCTCAGGCACTGCACTGACCGAAGCGTTATCCATAATTATCGCATCACATTCGGTATGACCTGAGCACACATTATTTCCATTGATGTGCGACACGAAAAGTTGTCTGGAATTATCCTTTGCGACCGAGCGAGAAACAACATGTGCGCCTGAATCCTCACCGTCGAGATCTACTGTAAATCTCGTCTCGGCATACTGGCTGCCGTGTGTCATAATTTTTTCACCGACTATCAGGGTCGCACCCTTTGCGAGCTTCGCAGTGGTTTCACGTACGGTACTGTCAACACCCTTTATCTGAGCTGTTTCCATCTCCATATAGGCTTCTTCGCCAAGCTCAATTATGGTGGTGGGATTCATAACATTTTTACCGTTGCCGTCGCCCTCGCCGTAATGCTTTTCTATATACTTGAGTCGCGCATTTTTCCCAAGGTAAAACGCGTGGATACCGCTATGCTCACTGGTTTCATCGCCACCATTATGGATGCCGCAGCCTGCAACGATAGTTATATCGCAATCCTCGCCGACGTGAAAATCGTTATAAACAAGCTCTTTGAGTCCTGTCTGTGAAAGCAAAACGGGAATATGCACACTTTCTTTTTTTGTACCCGCCTTGATATAGATATCAATGCCGGGCTTGTCCTCTTTTTTAACTATTTCTATATTCTCCGAAGAATTTTTTCCGTGAAGCGCACCGTTTATTCTAAGAGAATACGCGCCCTGCGGTACTTCGTGAATACCTGCTACCTGCTCTAACAGGTTCTTCTGAATTGCGTCCATTATTCTCCCTCCTGTACCAGACGGCAGCCTGAACTAACAAGTATTTTAGGTAAAATCTCGTCCTTGGAGCCGATATGGTCTATCTCTCCGCCTTTTAAGAGAATTATCTTATCGGCAATATTGAGTATTCTCTCCTGATGAGAGATTATCATAATGGTTCCGTGGCTGCGCGCATACATTTTTTCGAAAACCTTTATAAGATTATTAAAGCTCCAAAGGTCTATTCCTGCCTCAGGCTCATCAAAAATAGAAAGCTTTGTGCCGCGCGCATTTATCATGGCTATCTCGATTCTCTTCAGCTCACCGCCCGAAAGAGATGCGTTTATTTCGCGGTTTATATAATCCTTTGCGCAAAGTCCGACTTCGGAAAGATATTCGCAAGCTGCGGCGACCGACAGTTTTTTGCCCGAAGCCAAGGATATAAGATCCATTACGGTAATACCTTTAAAACGGACAGGCTGCTGAAAAGCAAAGCTTATACCCGAATTTGCGCGATCCGTTATAGACATATCAGTAATGTCGAGTCCGTCAAGGTAAATTTTGCCCGAAGTGGGCTGCAAGATTCCCGCTATAACCTTTGCAAGAGTAGATTTGCCGCTACCGTTAGGGCCAGTTATTGCAACAAATCTCTCATCTATTTCTAAATTTATATCTTTGAGTATGTGTATGTCTCCTACGCTGTAGGAAATATGCTCCAGTGTTAACATTCATTTCCTCCAAATCTACGATGCCAGATTAGTTTTCCCCTTATTTTAGCACATATTGATGATTATTGCAATAAAAAAAGAGAGACCTTTCGATCTCTCTAAAATGTTTAAGTAACTGAATTACTTAAGCTCTACAGTAGCGCCAACCTCTTCAAGCTTAGCCTTCATAGCGTCAGCCTCGTCCTTGGAAACTGCTTCCTTAAGAGTCTTGGGAGCGCCGTCAACAAGAGCCTTAGCCTCAGCAAGTCCAAGACCTGTGATCTCACGAACTGCCTTAATAACCTTGATCTTCTCTGCGCCAGCTGCTGCGAGAACTACATCAAACTCAGTCTTCTCCTCAACTGCTGCTGCGCCGCCTGCTACGGGAGCTGCTACTGCTACAGCAGCTGCTGCAGATACGCCAAACTCCTCTTCTACTGCCTTTACGAGCTCAGAAAGCTCAAGAACGGTAAGAACCTTAAGTTCTTCAATGATAGCTGTTACTTTCTCAGATGCCATTGTAATTTCCTCCAATAATGATTTTTCATTTAGATTTTAAAATTTGTTTGCTGATTATTCAGCTGCAGCTTCACCGTCTTTATCAACGATGGCCTGTACGGCACGTGCGAAGGCTGCCATAGGTGCCTGGAATGCACCAAGAACGGTTGCGAGAAGAACATCTCTTGAGGGAAGCTTTGCAAGAGACTCAACCATAGCAACATCAATAGCTTTACCGTCGAGATAACCAGCCTTGATCTTGAAATTGTCGTGAGCGTCTGCGAACTTCTTGAGGATTCTTGCTGCTGCAACGTGATCGTCCTTAGAAATCGCGATTGCGGTAGTGCCTTCGAGAACCTCACCCATTTCCTCGAGCTCGGTACCGGCGATAGCACGCTTTAAAAGGGTATTCTTAACTACAGAATAGTCAACTCCTGCCTCACGAAGCTCCTTACGGAGAACTGTATCGTCGGCAACGGAGGTACCGGAATAGTCAACGATAACTCCGGCAACAGAATTGGATAACTTGTCGGAAAGCTCGGCAACGATAGCCTGCTTTGCTTCAAGAACCTTTGCGGTCGGCATAATTTTCACCTCCGAAAATTTGAAAAAATAAACCTGTCCCCCGAAGACAATAGAGGACAGGCATAAACATCTCTTATAAAAAGTCTGTTTCCCAACCTCGGTAGGCGTTCTAAACTTATCACTCTCGTGACCTACTGTCTTCGGCTTTGACATAATAACACACAAAGTGTGCTTTGTCAATAATAAATTCAATTAAGTTAAATTAAGCAGAAATTTTATATTCAGACAAGGCGCAAAGCGAAGCATAGCATATATTATGCATGCAAGCGACAGTAACGCAGTATGAATTAAAATTTCTCTTAATTTCCGTACTTGCTGGTAGCAACCTTGATGCCGGGGCCCATGGTTGTAGCGATAACGCAAGACTTGATATACTGACCCTTTGCAGCTGCAGGCTTAGCCTTTGCAATAGCATTCATAAGGGTGTCAATATTCTCTACAAGCTTATCCTTACCGAAGGAAGCCTTTCCTACGGGGCAGTGGATAATATTGGTCTTATCAAGACGGTACTCGATCTTACCTGCCTTTGCCTCGGTAACAGCCTTAGCAACATCAGGAGTAACGGTACCAGCCTTAGGAGTAGGCATAAGTCCGCGAGGTCCGAGGATCTTACCGAGACGTCCTACCTGACCCATCATGTCGGGGGTAGCGATAACTACGTCATAATCCATCCAGCCTTCGTTGGCAATCTTAGCAACGAGCTCCTCAGCACCTACAAAATCAGAGCCTGCCTCTTCAGCAGCTTTTGCCTTGTCGCCCTTAGCAAGAACGAGGGTTCTGACCTTTTTACCTGTTCCGTTGGGGAGAACAACAGCGCCTCTGACCTGCTGATCAGCGTGACGGGAGTCAACACCCAGACGAACATGAATTTCTACTGTCTCGTCGAACTTTGCGGTTGCACTCTTTACAGCAAGCTCGCAAGCATCGCCGAGATCGTAAAGCTTACCTGTTTCAATAAGCTTTACGCTTTCGTTATACTTTTTACCGTGTTTCATTAATACATATCCTCCCAATAAGTGGTTAAATCGGAATTTTCCTCCCACGAGAGAGCCAATTAATCGACGACTTCAATGCCCATGCTGCGAGCGGTACCTGCTATCATAGACATAGCGGCCTCTACACTTGCTGCATTAAGGTCGGGCATCTTCTGCTCGGCGATCTTCTTAATCTGCTCACTGGTGATCTTTGCAACTTTGTTCTTGTTCGGTACACCGGATCCGCTCTCAATACCGCAAGCCTTCTTAATGAGGACTGCTGCAGGCGGAGTCTTGGTGATGAAACTGAACGAATGGTCTGCATATACGGTAATTACTACCGGAATGATAAGACCTACGTCATTCTTAGTGCGTTCGTTGAATTCCTTAGTGAACGCCATAATGTTGACGCCGTGCTGTCCCAGTGCCGGACCAACCGGGGGAGCCGGAGTGGCTTTGCCGGCCGGAATCTGCAGTTTGATGTAACCAATAATTTTCTGAGCCATTTTTTGCACCTCCAATATTCGTGGTAACAGTGTTTTTTACACTTGGCGGAACGGTCATATACCCGCTCCTCCCACCGTGATGCCCATCATCTGAGCATCGGCGGCAAAACGCCGCAGGTAATAAAGCAGAGTTTTCTGCGTATTACTGAATCTAATTAGGCTTTATCAATCGGCTAATGCGATCTGATCAAGCTCGAGCTCGGCAGGTGTTTCTCTGCCGAACATAGAAATGTTGACGTTGACGCTTCCAGCCTCAGTATCAACACCTGTAACAGTCGCGCTGTAGCCGCTTAGCGGTCCGTCGATAATATTGACTCTGTCGCCAACCTTATAACCGACCTCAATGCTATGCTTCTCAACACCGATAGAGGCAACCTCCTCATCGGTAAGAGGAACGGGCTTGGATCCCGGACCGACAAATCCGGTAACACCGTGAATGTTACGTACAACATACCAAGAATCATCGGTCACTATCATCTTTATCATGACATAACCGGGGAATATCTTTCTCTCGTATTCCTTGCTGGTACCGTTGTCTTTGATTTCGGTAACCGTTTCGGTAGGAATTCTTATGTCCATTATAAGATCCTGCATCTTGCGGTTTTCTACCATTTTTTCAAGGTCGGATGCAACCTTGTTCTCATAGCCTGAATAGGTATGAACTACATACCATTTTGCTTCATTTGTTCCTGACATATCAAGCCTCCGTTAGGTTAGGCTAATGTACTGATGAGATCCATAAGTGAACCGAGACCCCAATCTATAAGCCAAATAAACACGCCGACTAATGCACTGAGGATAAGAACAATAAGTGTGTTCTTAGAAACATCCTTAAGGTTTGGCCATACGATCTTATTGATCTCGCTCTTATAGTCGCGAAGGAACTGGATAAATCTGCGTAAAATTGTACGCTTTCCTTTAGTCTCGCGAACCATAATGAGGTCATCGAGGAAAAGATGTGCAGCTCCGATAGCAAATGCAGCAAACATTACGATGGAGATAGTAAGCGGAACCCATGTATAAGCAACGCTTGTAACTCCGACAAGCGGTCTGGAATCAACGAACTGTCCTGCTGAGCTCAGTGCGATAACGAGCATATAAACAGCGTCAACAGCTGCGATAACAGGCGCTGCATATCTCATACCCTTATACTTAAAGGTGAGAGCTGCAAAAATTGCGGAGAACACGGTCAAAAAGAAGCAAAACCAAATGTGTCCAGATTTCCAGACATCGCCGCCGAAAGCAAGCTCACCGCCGACAAGATTATATGTCTCGGAAGAGGTCACTACGGTAGCAAAGGGCACTACAAAAAAGAGCGCTAATGCCGCTACTGCGAGGACGATAGCCATTATCTGACAGATCTTGTTGATAACCTTCATATCTTGTCCTCCCTACTTTGTTTCCTTATGGACTGTGTGTTTTTTGCAGAACCTGCAGTACTTATTCATTTCAAGTCTGTCAGGATCATTCTTCTTATTTTTCATTGTGTTGTAGTTGCGCTGCTTGCATTCTGTACAAGCGAGTGTAATTTTAACTCTCATGACGGCACCTCCCGTTTTACGGAAATAATTTTGGTTCCTCGGTTTGTCGCCCGACGAACCGTTTGGCCTCCCTCAGACGAGACCTCACATACAGAAACCTCCCACCACATATTGCAGAGTTCGGAAAAACACATACTGTATGTTGTTAGCCTCGCTTAGAACCGAATTCTTTGCAAAAAAAAAGAACCCACAGAGGTAGAGTAATTATATCATATACTACCTCTCGGGTCAAGTATTTTTTATAATTTTTTTAATAATCCTGCTATGGCGTTAAAATGCAAAGTAGCCAACAACCTACATATCGTTGTCAAATCGCAAAATGCTCCATCTGTCAACACAGAGAACCGTCCCCTGTCCTAC
>JAZNTG010000009.1:0-28764 GCA_045591645.1 Acutalibacteraceae bacterium
TTTAAAAAACACTTGCTTTTTTTATTAAAAGGTGTTAATATAAATCTGTTCAAATGCTATGACGAAGAAAAGTAGTCGGAACAGTTTGTCCAAAGAGAGCGGCACCTCGGCTGAAAGTGCTGTGTCAAATATCCCGATGAAGTTCCCTTCTGAGCAGCGAGGCTGAAATTTTAGTAGGTCTCGACGGCAGACACCGTTATACGTCGGCAAAGTGTTAGCTTTGGCTAAAATCGTGGTGGTACCGCGGAGTTTTGTTTACCAAGACTTCGTCCTCGAAATATGAGGACGAAGTCTTTTTTATTTTAAATTTCGTTGCCGCAAGGCAACACCTTTCCCTCGGCCCCTGGCCCTTGGCCCTCGGCCCTAATTTAAAACCGGAGGTTTGAAAATATGAAAACTCAGCTCGAACAGATAAGAGCGGCCGCCCTGGCGGCAATCGCCGAGGCTGCGGACAGCAAGGCTGTTGAGGAGCTTCGCGTAAAATATCTCGGTAAAAAGGGTGAAATTACCGCAATACTCAAGCAGATGGGCGCTCTCTCGGCAGAGGAGCGTCCCGTTATGGGTCAGCTTGCAAATGAGGTAAGAGCAGACATTGAATCGGCTATTGCCGAGGCGGCAGAAAAAATGAAATCTGCGGCACTCGAAGCACAGCTGAAATCTGAGACCCTTGATATCACAATGCCCGCTAAGAAAAGAAGCGTCGGCTCACTCCACCCCATAAATAAGGTCGCAAATGACCTTATCGACATTTTCCAGTCGATGGGCTTTGACGTTGTTGACGGCCCCGAGGTGGAGACCGATTATTATAACTTTGAGGCACTGAACGTGCCTGCAGACCACCCTGCGCGCGATATGCAGGACACCTTCTTCCTTAATCCCACTCTTCTACTCCGTTCGCAGACCTCTGCGACCCAGATAAGAACGATGGAAAACCGTCAGCCGCCCATCAAAATGGTCTGCCCCGGACGTGTTTTCCGCGCGGACGAGGTTGACGCGACCCACTCCCCCGTTTTCCACCAGATGGAAGGTCTTGTTGTTGATAAGGGCATCACAATGTGCGACCTGAAGGGCGTGCTCGAGCAGTTTGCTCATGAAATTTACGGAGAAGACACCAAGGTTAAGTTCCGTCCCTCCTTTTTCCCCTTCACCGAGCCGAGCGTTGAGGTTGACGTTTCCTGCTCTGAATGTGGCGGTAAAGGCTGCCGCGTTTGCAAGGGCAGCGGTTGGATTGAAATTCTCGGTGCCGGTATGGTACACCCGAACGTTCTTCGCGGTTGCGGAATTGACCCCGAGGTTTATTCGGGCTTCGCTTTCGGCGTTGGTATCGACCGTCTTGCTATCACACGCTATAAAATAAGCGACATTCGTTTACTTTTCGAAAACGATGTCCGCTTCCTTGAACAGTTTTAAGAAAGGGGGATAATACAATGAAAATATCACTTAATCAGTTAAAAACCTACGTTGATATTGACGTATCTGTTACCGAGCTTTGTGACAGAATGGTTATGGCAGGCTTTGAGGTTGAAGAGTGCATTAACCTTGCAGACACCTGTAAAAACGTTGTTGCCGCCAGAATTTTATCCCTCGCGCCCCACGAAAACTCTGACCATCTGCAGATTTGTCAGATGGACATTGGTACAGGCGAGCCTGTGCAGATTGTAACGGGTGCCGATAACGTATTTGTCGGCGCGCTTGTTCCCGCCGCTTTAGATAACTCTGATCTTCCGAACGGAATGCACATCAAAAAGGGCAAGCTTCGCGGAGTTGAGTCTAACGGTATGCTCTGCTCAGGCGAGGAGTTAAACCTTAAAGAGTCCGACTACCCCGGTGCAGAGGTTTACGGAATTCTTATTTTAAAGGACGAATACCCCGTCGGCACCGATATGAGAGAAATCCTCGGTCTTAATGATTATGTAATCGACTTCAAGATCACCGCAAACCGTCCCGACTGCAACTGTGTTCTCGGTGTTGCAAAGGAGATAAGCGTAGTGCTCAAGAAGCCCTTTAATCCCCCCGTGCCGAAGTATGAGACAGTGGGCGGAGATATAAACGATTACGTATCGGTTGAGGTTCGCAATTTTGACATTTGCCCCCGTTACATCAGCCGCGCTGTAAAGAATCTTCGCATTAAGGAATCTCCCGAGTGGATGAAGCGTGCACTCAAGGCATCGGGAATGAGACCTATTAACAATATCGTTGATATTACAAACTTCGTAATGCTCGAAACAGGTCAGCCGATGCACGCTTTTGACCGCAGAGATATTAAAGACTCAAAAATCGTTGTACGTAACGCCCATAACGGCGAAAAGCTTACAACCCTTGACGAAAAAGAGCACACCTTGACCCCCGATATGCTGGTTATTGCCGACGCTGAAAATGCTACAGGCCTTGCAGGCATTATGGGCGGACTGAATTCTGAAATCAAAGACGATACCACCGAGCTTTTATTTGAGTCGGCAAAATTCCGCCGTGACTCTGTTCGTAAGACGGCTCGTGCGCTCGGTATCCGCACCGAATCAAGCGGACGCTTTGAGAGAGGAATTGATATAAACAACTCGATGTACGCTATGGAGCGTGCTTTACAGCTCATCTGGGAGCTTGACGCAGGCGATATTATCGACGGCGTTATTGACCTTAACCAGGGTCTCCCCGAGGACAGAATTATTGAAACTACTGTAGAGGGAATTACCTCTCTGCTCGGCGTTCCGGTACCGAAGGACACTATTGTTGAGATATTAAACCGCTTAGAGCTTCCCTGCACCGCCGACGGTGATAAACTCACCGTCCGAGTTCCCTCAATCCGCGACGACGTTGAAGGCAGAGCCGACCTTGCCGAAGAGGTTATGAGAATTTACGGCTATGACCACATTGTAGGCACTTCTATGCGCGGCGTTCTCACCCGTGGCAGAAAGACCGAATCGAGAATTAAAGACGATATTGTAAAATCGGCTATGATCTCGGCAGGCGCCCGAGAGATCGCAACCTATTCATTTATAGCAAGCAAAGCTATCGACAATCTTCTCCTCGATGAAAACGATGAGAGAAGAAAGGCGGTTAAAATCCTTAACCCCCTCGGTGACGAGTATTCGACAATGAGAACCCAGCTTACCACCAATATGCTGACCGTGCTTTCGACCAACTATAACCGCAAGAATGAGGATGTCAGACTCTTTGAGATAAGCCGCCGCTTTATCCCGAAGGCTCTCCCTCTGACCGAAGCTCCCAACGAGCTTGCTACAATGAGCATTGGTGCATATGGAAAAGATGAAGATTTCTTCACTATGAAGGGTATGATAGAGCAGCTGGCAGAGGCTCTCGGTGTCAGCTTCACCTACGAGAGAAGCACTGAACCCTATCTCCACCCCGGCAGACAAGCCACGGCTTTGCTTGACGGAGCGGCTGTTGCCGTATTCGGTGAGGTCCACCCCACAGTCGCCGCAAAGTATGACCTTGGCTGCAAGGCATATATTGCCGAAGTAAAGCTTGATATAATTTATGCCGCAGAGGTTAAACCCACAATTTACAAGGCTCTGCCGAAATTCCCCGCTGTGACCCGTGACTTTGCACTCCTCTGTGACGTTGACCTTCCCGTCGGTGTTATGATGGATACTATCCGCGCCGCCACAGGAAAAATTTGCGAAAAGGTCGAGCTCTTCGACGTTTATATCGGCTCACAGATACCCGAAGGCAAGAAGAGCGTCGCCTTCAGTGTAGCTCTCCGTTCAATGGACGCTACCCTCACAGACGAGCAAATAGAGGTTGCAACCAGGAAAATTATAAAAAAACTCGGCGAAATCGGTGCAAATCTGCGATAATTTTCATTTTATGCTTGTATTATTCATAAATATAAGATAGAATAATATAGAACACCATCTAAACAGAAAGGTAGGATAAAAATGCTTGACAGAACTCAAACATTTTCACTCGGCACAGATCAGGAGCAGGAGATACGAAATATTCTGCTTACGGTCTATGACGCTCTGAAGGAAAAGGGCTACAACCCCATTAACCAGATAGTCGGTTATATCCTTTCGGAGGACCCTACCTATATCACCACCCACAATAACGCGCGAAACCTTATCCGCCGTGTTGACCGTGATACCCTGCTTCAGAATTTGGTAAAATATTACCTGACGCATTAATTTTTTAAGCGGATCGGACACAGGTCCGGTCCGCATTTTTAATCTATTTTAAGAGGTAAACTTATGAATTTCACACCAGCAGGTCCTAACGGACTTGTAGATTGTTTTTTACTTGTAAAGACAGCTGACAAAAAGACCTCTTCGAAGGGCGACGCCTATCTTGATATGATGCTCTCAGACAAGAGCGGCGAGATAAACGCAAAGCTGTGGAGTTATGTTCCTGCCGTCCACGGAGAGTACCAGACGGGCGATATTGTCAAGGTGCGCGGCACCGTCAGCCAGTATAACGGCAACCCTCAGCTAAGAATAGAAAAAATACGTATGGCATTCCCCGAGGACGGTGTAGACCCGTCGGATTTTGTGCAATCCAGCGAATATTCAGGCGAGCAGATGTGGCAGGAGCTTTACTCCCGCGCCGAAGGATTTAAGGATGGCGACCTTAAAGCAATAGTCACCACGCTGCTTACCGAACATAAGTCTGCGCTTCTTTTCTGGCCCGCCGCCTTCAAGCTTCATCACGCTATTCTCGGCGGACTGCTTATGCACACTCTTTCGATAGTAAAGCTCTGTGAAAGCGTTTGTGAGATATATCCCTTTGTCGACCGCGATCTTCTGCTTGCAGGGGCAATGCTTCACGATATTGCAAAGACGCGTGAATATGAGGTCTCTTCGGCAGGCCTTGCTACGGGATATTCGGTAAAGGGTAATCTTATAGGTCACCTTGCAGAGGGCGCAATAATGATACGGCAGACGGCGGAAAAGCTCGGTATAGAGTCTGAGGCTGTAACGCTGCTTGAGCATATGGTGCTTTCCCACCACGGTGAGCCTGATTTCGGCGCCGCGGTCCGCCCGATGTTCATCGAGGCTGAGCTGCTGAGTGAGCTTGATATGTTGGATGCGCGTATGTATGAAATGCGCGAGGCGACCGCCGACACAGCCAAGGGCGAATTTTCGGGCAGAATGTGGTCTATGGACAACCGAAAGCTTTATAATCACGGAAGAGACAATATGGATAAAACGGTAAAGCTTTTTTAAAAATATAAAAAACTGAAAGGATAGATAATAATGGCAGAAATTAAAATTACAAAGGATATGTGTATAGGTGACGTTCTTGATATGGACGTAGGATGCGCAGAGTACTTTTTCGAGATCGGTATGCACTGTCTCGGCTGTCCTGCTTCACGCGGCGAGTCTATCGAGGCTGCCTGCGAAGTGCACGGCACCGATGTTAATGCGCTTCTTGAAAAGCTGAACGCTTATTTTGCTAACAAATAATGCGTACGCTTGCTCCCAGACTTTATACCGTACAGACCCTGATACCGAAAGGTGTCAGGGTCGCTGATATCGGCACTGACCATGGTCATCTGCCGATTTCTTTGATTAGATCGGGTATTACCGATAGGGTCATCGCCTGCGATCTGAGGGAAAAGCCCCTCGCTAATGCCCGTGAAAATATCGAAAAAACCAAAACGGAGGGTATCGAACTGCGCCTCGGCGACGGTCTTTCTCCCATACACCCCGACGAAGTTGACTGCATAGTTATAGCGGGTATGGGCGGTGAGGTCATAGCGTCAATAATAGACTCGGCAAAGTGGGTAAAGGACGAAAAATACACCCTTATACTTCAACCGATGACCTCTGCAGACGCGCTTCGTAAATACCTTTGCGAAAACGGCTTTAAAATAGAAAGCGAGACGGCTCTTTCTGACGCCGGTAAGCTTTACACCGTTATAAAGACCTCATACTGCAAAAAGCCTTGTCAAATGAGCGACGCTTATTACCGAATCGGCGAGCTTAAAGCAACCGACGGTGAATCTAAAAAATATATTGAAAAACAGATAAACATAGTTAAAAAGTGTATCGAAGACCTGAAAAATACCGAGAAAAAAGATGAGCTTGCTCACTTTGAAAGGTTGCTCAAAGAAATGGAGAATCGCTGATGGCTCTTGACGGAATATTTCTGAAGCTTTTATGCTCGGACACCCAAAGCCTTATAGACTGCAGAATAGAAAAGATATACCAGCCGTCCCGTGATGAGCTGGTGCTTCTTCTGCGCTCCGCTTCAAAAAATGGAAAGCTGTTAATATCGGCAAAATCAGGCTTTTCGAGGTTTCAGTTGATAGAAGAGACTCCCGACAACCCTGCCGAGCCCCCGACCTTTTGTAAACTGCTTCGAAAGCACATCGGCGGCGCAAAAATTCTCGGCTTTGAACAGCAGGGGCTTGACCGCACGGTCTTTATCCGCCTTTCCTGTTACAACGAAATGGGCGATAACATACACCCCTATTTAGCAGTTGAACTATTTTCAAACCGCTCTAATATTATACTGTGCGATGAGAATGATAAAATTATAGATGCCATACACCGCTCGGATATTGAAAGCGGCTCGAGGCTTATTCAACCCGGCGCGCGTTACTCGCCGCTTGAACCTCAGAACAAGCTCGACCCGTTTATCACCTCTGCCGATACTATGTCAGAGGCGGTAGTAGACTCAGCAAAACCGCTGGGTTCGGCTTTTATGTCGGTAATAGACGGTGTTTCCCCTCTTATTTCACGCGAGCTTGCACATCTGACAACGCTTGATCCCGATAGCTGTCCCGAAGCCTGTGATAAACCGAAGATAGTCTCGGTTTTATTCGAATTTAAAAAAATACTTGACCGTGATCACCAACCCACGCTTGTTATAATAAACGGCGAGATCCGTGATTTTTCCTATATGCCAATAACGCAGTACGGCAGTGCGGCAACGCTATCCCACTCTGATAACTACAACGCTCTGCTCAGTGAATTTTATGAGCTTCGCGACCGCGCCGCAAGAATAAAATCGCAGTCTCAGGACATCGTAAAGCTATTAAATAATATTCATTCGCGCATCGAGCGCAGAATGTCCTCCCGTATTTCGGAGCTTGAAAAAAGCCGTGACCGAGAGAAGCTTAGAATTTACGGAGAGCTTTTAAAGGCAAATCTTTATGCGATTCCTCGCGGTGCAGAGTTCGCAGAGGTGCTCAATTATTACGACGAAAGCTTTTCTACCATAAAAATTCCGCTCAACCCCGCAATCTCTCCCGCTGCCAATGCGGCAAAATATTTCAAGGATTATAAAAAAAGCCACACTGCTGAGCAGACCCTCTCTAAGCTTGTCCTGAATGACAAGCAGGAGCTTATATATATCGATTCTGTGTTGGACTCCCTTTCACGATCAGAAAGTCTTAAAGACCTTTCAGAAATTCGCGACGAGCTCTCAGAAGCAGGATATATTCTGAGGCTTGGAAGACAAAAAAAGTCTCAACCACTCTCAGCTCCTAAGGAATACCGCGATACGAACGGTTTTCGCATACTTGTCGGCAGAAACAACCGCGAAAACGATATGCTGACCCTTAAAACAGCCGATAAAGAGGACATCTGGCTTCATACAAAGGATATCGCAGGCTCTCATGTTATTATTTTTACCGAAGGTAGAGAAGTGCCCGACCAGACCCTCATTTTTGCCGCAAAGCTTGCCGCGGCAAACTCAAAGGCAGCAGGTGGCTCGAACGTTCCTGTCGACTGCACAAAGGTCAAATATGTTAAAAAGCCGTCAGGCGCAAAGCCCGGTATGGTGATCTATACCCACAACCGCACCCTTTATGTAACGCCCTCGTAACAATACTCTTGGAGGTTTTATGATAAAAAGCCAATCTCTCAACATTCACGATAAAAACGGTGTTGTCTATATCACCTTTCCAAAGCTTGATGCACTTTGTTGTCCTCACGCTTTTTCGACAAGGCTTGGAGGAGTAAGTACGGGCGACACAGCTTCGATGAATTTTAGCTTTACTCTTGACAAAAATGCCGACTCCGTGAGAGAAAATTTCAGAATTTTCTGCGATGCCGTCGGTTTTGATTCACAAAAGCTTGTGCTTTCACAACAGACTCACACCGCAAATATTCGAAAAGTCACCGAAGAAGATTTCGGCAAAGGTGTGTGGCGCGAACGGGATTATACCGACATTGACGGACTTGTAACCGATGTTAAGGGTGCCGTCCTCGTTACCCAGTATGCCGATTGCACTCCCCTTATATTTTTTGACCCTGTAAAACGCGTTGCTGCCACCTCACACGCAGGCTGGAGAGGCACCGTAGCCGAGATCGGTAAAAAGACAGTAGAAATAATGGTGTCTGACTACGGCTCGGACCCTGCCGATATAGTCGCCGCTATTGGCCCATCTATTTCACAGTGCTGCTATGAGGTTGATGACCCCGTTATAGATGAAATTAACCGTCTTTCCTATCTTGATCTTAATCTCTGCTACACATCAAAGGGTAACGGAAAATATATGCTTGATCTTCGCGAGGTCAATCGGCAGATCTTAATAGACGCAGGTGTTTTGCCCTGTAATATTGATGTTGCCGACCTTTGTACCTCTTGTCACAGCGATATTTTCCATTCTCACCGCGCAACAAAGGGTAAAAGAGGAACTCTGGCAGCATTAATTTCAATTAAATAATATTTTCTCTTTACAACTTTAATAAATTAAAGTATACTAAAATAAATATACTATCATATTAAAGGGATTGATATTATGGCACCGAGAATAAGCGAAGATATGCTGCAGGATATGTATGAGCTTTTTGCAAACATATCAGACCCAGAAGATTTTAAACTTTTCCTTGATGATCTTTGCACCTTTAAGGAGCTTGAGCAGATGGCAGGCAGAATAGCTGCCGCAAAGCTCTTTATGGAGGGAAAGACCTACAATCAGGTGATCGATGCTACTAACATCAGCTCTGCGACCCTCAGCCGCGTATCACGCTGTGTTCAGTACGGCGAGGGCTATAAAAAAGTTTTAAACAAGACTTCTTCCAAGGAGGAAAAATAGAATGAGAATAGAGACAAAATGTATCCACGAAGGCTGGAAGCCTCAGCAGGGCGAGCCGAGACAGCTTCCCATTTATCAGAGCACTACCTTTAAATATGATACGAGTGACTATATGGGTAAGCTCTTTGATCTTGAGGCTGAGGGATATTTTTACACAAGACTTCAGAATCCTACCAACGATGCCGTAGCCGCTAAGATCTGCGCTTTAGAGGGCGGTGTTGCCGCTATGCTGACATCTTCAGGTCAGGCGGCTAACTTCTATGCCATCTTCAACATCTGCGAGTCGGGTGACCACTTTATCGCTTCCTCTTCCATCTACGGAGGCACCTACAATCTTTTCGGTGTTACGATGAAAAAAATGGGTATCGAGTGCACCTTTGTCGATCAGACTCTGCCCGAGGAAGAACTCGCAAAGTATTTCAAGCCTAATACCAAGGCCGTTTTCGGTGAGACTATAACCAACCCGACCTGCACGGTCTTTGATTTTGAAAAGTTTGCCCACCTTGCGCATAGCCACGGTGTTCCGCTTATCGTCGACAACACCTTTGCCACCCCCGTTAACTGCAGACCTTTCGAGTGGGGCGCTGATATTGTTACCCATTCCACCACAAAATATCTTGACGGTCAGGGAGTCGGCGTCGGCGGTTGTATCGTCGACAGCGGAAACTTTGACTGGCTCGCTCACGCTGATAAGTTCCCCGGACTTACCACACCTGATGAGTCCTATCACGGTCTGGCTTATGCCAAGGCTTTCGGTAAGGGTGCTTATATCACCAAGGCTACCGCACAGTTAATGCGTGACCTCGGCTCTATCCAGTCTCCGCAGAATGCGTTTTATCTGAATTTAGGTGTTGAAACCCTACCTGTCAGAATGGAGCGCCACTGTGCAAACGCATTAAAGGTCGCAAAGTTCCTGAAGGCTCAGGATAAGGTTGCCTGGGTACACTATGCCGACCTTGAGGGCGATGATTATCACAATCTACAGCAGAAATATATGCCAAACGGCACCTGCGGCGTTCTTGCATTCGCCGTAAAGGGTGGCAGAGAAAAGTGCATCAGATTTATGGATGCCCTCAAGTTCTGCAATATCGAGACCCACGTTGCCGATGCAAAGACCTGTCTTTTGCACCCCGCAAGCCACACTCACAGACAGCTGACCGATGAGCAGCTGATAGAAGCAGGCGTTGCGCCCGATCTTATCCGTCTTTCTGTAGGAATCGAGAACGCAGACGATATTATCGAGGATCTCGCCGCTGCACTTGAATTGATTTAATATTAACGGGTCGTCGTAGGCGCCGACCCCTACAATACAATCCTGTTGCCGAAGGCAACACCATTCCCTTGGCCCTCGGCCCTTGGCCCTAGGCCCTAATATAAGGAGGGCAATAACTTGCCTATTAAAATACCAAACGAGCTTCCGGCTACCAAGGTTTTAAATGATGAGAATATATTTGTCATTACCGAGACCCGCGCGCTGACGCAGGATATCCGTCCGCTTCAGCTTCTGATCCTCAACCTGATGCCGACCAAGATCGTGACCGAAACACAGCTTGCGCGTCTCCTTGGTAATACTCCGCTTCAGGTAGAGATGGAGCTTTTAAAGACCTCGAGTCACAAAGCCAAAAACACAAGCGAAGAGCATATGATAACCTTTTATAAGACCTTCGACGAGATAAAGCATCGAAAGTTTGACGGAATGGTCATCACGGGAGCTCCCGTTGAGCATATGGAATTCGAGGAAGTTGAATATTGGGATGAACTTTGTGAAATAATGGAATGGAGCAAGTCCCACGTGACCAGCACCTTCCACATCTGCTGGGGCGCTCAGGCGGCACTGTACTATCATTACGGAATACAGAAGCATAAGCTTCCGAAAAAGCTTTTCGGCGTTTTCGAGCATACAGTCGACAGAAAAAGCTCTATGCTCTTCCGCGGCTTTGACGATACCTTTATGGTTCCCCATTCACGTCATACCACCGTTTTACAGGAGGACATTGAAAAGGTTCCCGAGCTTAAAATTCTCTCGACCTCAAAAGAAGCCGGCGTTTATGCCGTTGCGACCGACCGAGGCAGACAGATATTCATTACAGGTCATTCCGAATATGACGCTGACACCTTGGAGCGCGAGTATCTGCGCGATAAAAACGCAGGCCTCCCTATCGATGTCCCTGTAAATTACTACCCCGATGATGACGATACAAAGGATCCTGTAGTCACCTGGAGAAGCTCGGCTAATCTTCAGTATTCAAATTGGCTGAATTACTTTGTATATCAGACTACACCATATGACATAACCACCATAACCGCAGAAAGCCGTGACTAGCTCACGGCTTTCTCTGAATGAATAGTTCATATCTGTTGCCGCAAGGCAACACCATTCCCTCTGCCCCTGGCCCTCGGCCCTAATATAAGGAGACTCTATGGAGCTTAAACTCGACATTAGTAAAACCTATGCCATCGCTTTAGAGGGCGGAGGAGCCCGCGGCGCCTATCAGATAGGCGCGTGGAGAGCGCTCGATGAGGCGGGCATAAAATACAACGCTATCGCAGGCTGTTCGGTCGGCGCGCTCAACGGCGCCTTGATGGCGATGCGCGACCGCGAGACTGCCGAAAAGCTCTGGCTTGATATGCGTTTTTCGAGGGTGATGGATGTCGATGACCGCACTATGACCGACCTTTTTCGCGGACGGCTTTTAAGTGTTGATTGGACGCATATCCGCGCAAGCCTTAAAAACATTATTTCAGAAGGCGGCTTTGACGTTACGCCACTCCGCGAGCTTATCGCAACGTACGTAAACTATGAAAAAATCATTTCCTCCGGAGTCGACTTTTATATATCCACCTACTCGGTGACCGACCGAAAGGGTCTGGACCTTCGGGCTCTCGATATGAACAGAGATGAGCTTTGCGATATGCTGCTTGCCTCTGCTTATTTTCCCGTCTTTAAAAACGAGACTCTCGGCGGTAAAAAATACACCGACGGCGGCGCTTTCAATGTCTTGCCCATTTCCTCTCTTATTGATAACGGGTATGAGGATATAATCGCTATCCGCCTTTACGGACTCGGTGTTGAAAGGCGCGTCAAAATACCGAAAAGCGCCGTTATCCATACTGTGGCGCCTCAAAAAAGTCTCGGCAATATGCTTGATTTTGATGCTGAGTCTTGTCGCGCTAATTTCAAGCTGGGTTACTTTGACGCTATGCGCACCCTTTACGGACTCGCGGGCGAAAAATACTATATCGACCGCACAATGAGCGAAAACGAGGCTTATTATATACTATCGCGCATCGCGCGACGTTATTTCGGCGAAAAAGAGGGTAAGGTATCTCTTCGCCGTCTGCACGAAAAACTTATTCCTAAAATCGGTCGCGAGCTTTCGGAGAAAGGTGACTATTATGACCTGCTTATCGCTCTTATGGAGACTGCCGCCGATAAATACGGCATGGACGAGTTTGAAATTATGACCGATAAGGATTTTATTGCAAGAATATATGAGATAACCAAAAACCGACGCACAGCTCTCGGCATTACAAAATATCTCTCTGGAGGGAAATGGTATGAAAAAAAGATCTGAGCCCGCCGCCGCATGCGAGCTTTGTGTGAACTATGTCTTTGACGATGAGGACGAGTGCTATTCCTGCCTTGTAAATCTCGATGAAGACGAATATATGAACTTTATGGCGCATACCGAATTTCGCTGTCCCTATTTTCGTCTTGATGACGAATATGCCGTCGTCAGGAAGCAGAATTAGAGGTATATTATGTATAACAAGCTTAAAGAGATCACCGAAGGCATTTACCCCTTTCATATGCCCGGTCACAAGCGTAACCCCGAATTTTTGCGGGAGTGCCCCGATATAACCGAAATTACGGGTGCGGACGATCTGCACCACCCCGAAGGGATAATTCGCGACTCCCAAAGCCGCGCGGCAAAGCTTTTCGGCGTTAAAAGAACGCTATACTCGACCTGCGGCTCAACCGCCGCGATACTTGCCGCCGTCGGCGCGGTTACCAAAAGCGGCGACCGTATGCTTATTGCGCGCAACTGCCACAAATCGGTCTACAACGCCGCATACATAAACAACCTTAAAACAGAATATATAATGCCCGAAACGGTGGATGAGCTCGGATGCTTTGGGAATGTTTCACCCGAAACGGTGGAAAACGCTCTTAAAACCTTTTCCGCCGCCGCTGTTGTTATAACAAGCCCTACCTATGAGGGTTTTGTAAGTGATATAAAAGAAATTTCACAAATTTCGCACAAGTACGGCGCTCTGCTTATCGTCGATGCCGCCCACGGCGCACATTTAGGCTTTTCGGAGCATTTTCCGCCCTCTGCCCGACATCTCGGCGCAGATATCGTTATCGAATCGGCGCATAAGACTCTGCCCGCGCTCACGGGGGCGGCACTTTTACATATCTGCTCAGAGCGAGTAGACGAGACTCGACTTAAAACCGCATTTTCCATCTATAACTCAAGCAGTCCGTCTTACCCTATAATGGCATCTATAGACGCTGTGCTTGATGCCCTTAAATACCGCGGCGCCGACCTATTAAAGAGGCAGTCCGACCGTCTTGACGACCTTTGGCGAGACTGCAGAATACTGAATAATCTATCTATTTTTCGCCGAGATGATTTTGATAAATCAAAAATTCTCATAGTCTGCAAAAACTCCTCGGTCAGCGGCTTTGAGCTTAAAGCTATGCTCCTTTCGGAGCATAAAATAGAGTGTGAGATGGCGATGCCGAACTATGTGCTCTGCATCTCTACTATTTCCGATACTTCTCTCGGCTTTGACCGCCTTTCGTATGCGCTGGCGCAGCTTGACCGAAAGATATCAGGCGGTGGCAGAGGAGCTGCCCTTGCGCCCCTACCGAAGCCATATGTAAAAATGACGATGAGGCAGGCTCTCGAAGCCGAGAGCGAAGTCTTACCGCCCGAGTTTGCGACAGGCAGGATATCAGCCGAGTTTGTTTACGCTTATCCTCCGGGCAGTCCGATAATCGCCCCCGGTGAGGTGATCACCGCCCCCGCGCAAGCTATAATAAAAGCTCTTATAGAGCAGGGCGCAAATGTTTACTCCTCAGGCGGAGATATCAAAAATATTAAAGTAGTAAAGAATAATTAATAATTTTCAGCCGAAAATAATTGTATGAAGAAGAAACGAAACCTTTGTATGATTATTTTCGGCTTTCTTGTCGGCCTCGTTAACGGATTTTTAGGTGCCGGTGGCGGAATGATAGCCGTACCCGCGCTGAAAGCCTCTGGGCTTTCAACAAAAGAGTCGCACGAAAACGCCGTTGCGGTAATACTGCCGCTGACAGTCCTTTCGGCCGCGCTCTACCTTATAAACGGCAGAGTAACCATAGCCGATGCGTGGAGCTATATTCCCGGCGGACTTGTCGGAGCCGTCATCGGCACCTTTTTAATGAAAAAAATATCCTCCGTGTGGCTCACGAGGATATTCGGCGGCTTTATGATATTTTCGGGAATAAGGATGTTGTTATAGTGATAGAAGGTCTGATAGCGGGCTTACTTTCGGGAATCATCGGATCGATGGGGCTTGGTGGCGGCACCGTTCTGCTGATCTACCTTGCCGCCTTTATGGGCGTTGATCAGCTTAAGGCTCAGGGAATAAATTTAATATTTTTTATCCCGATAGGCATACTCTCGGTCATTATATACTGCTTTAAAAAGCAAATAAAGTGGAAAACGGTGGCATTTTTCGCGATATCGGGACTCGCAGGTGCGGCTCTCGGCACATTTTTCGCCGGCTTTATAGGCGATAAGTGGACGCGGATAGCCTTCGGCGTTCTACTTATCGTCTTAGGAATAAAATCGGTGTTTACAAAAAAGAGTGATCCGTGAAATGTAGGGGCGACCATTGGTCGTCCGTTTTTGAGTGCAGAATGCAAAATGCAGAATGCAGAATTAATGTGCCTGCGGCGCATTATATAACGGGTCGTCGTGGCGCCGACCCCTACGAGTGGATTTATAATTGGTGGGTTGTAGGGGCGACCATAGGTCGTCCGTTTTTTATACAATTGGACGTGCAATGCACGCCCCTACGAAACACATTATTTACCATCTTGACCTTGTTTTAAAAATATGCTATGATTATTGTACCACATAATCCAATTTCAAAACAATGTACCCGTATGTGTTTTTACCCTTTGGTAAAAACGCAGACTCTTTCACATGCGGGTTCGTTTTGTGGGTTATGTGGTGTAACCGGAGTCGCGTTTTTCGCGTGCGGCTCTGCTGCACGCTTTTTTAATGGGGTAAAAATATGGATATCTGGAATAACTGCAAAAGGAATATGCGAATTCTGCGACGGCATTATAATATGACTCAACAAGAAATTGCTGACCGAATGGGCATAAGTCGAGGCTGTTACCAACACGGAGAGAAAAAATTACCTACAGGTATCTTTGAAAAACTTATAATCTTTTGGTACGAAAACTACAAAATTACTCCAAATGAAATTTTACTTTGTGAGCTAACTAAAGATGACTTAGAATATATCGAACAAAAACGTAAAGCGATAAAAGTCAAGGTCCGTATAAAAACAAAATACTAAAAAAGCACCTCGTACGAGGTACTTTTTTAAGTGTGGTGTAGGGGCGACCATTGGTCGTCCGTTTTTATGCGCGGACGTGCAATGCACGCCCCTACGAAGCGCATTAACTTTCAACTTTCAATTTTAAACTTTCAACTTCCACAGCCCCGTCCCCTACGGCCGCAATGGCCGCTCTCGGGACAGCCGATACACTTTTTGCCGCTTTTTTTAGCCTTTACTATATAACCGATAGCGGCGGCTAAAATCAGAGCGACTACTGCGATTATAATGTAATTTTCCATAAGCTATGCCTTCTTTAATTTCTTCTCGTTGCGAAGTATTATGCCCCAGACGATGGCTACCATAACGAGGACCGCTATAAATCCGGGTAAAAAGCCTGCGCCGAGCGCGCCTGTTGTGACAAAGGTGCCTATCTGGTATACAAGAAATCCGATAGTGTAGCCGACACCGAGCTGAAGTCCGATGCCTCCCCAAAGCCACTTCGCGCTCTTCATTTCAGCGTTCATAGCGCCGATAGCGGCAAAGCAAGGCGGTGTGAAAAGGTTGAACATAAGGTATGCCAGAGCGGCGACCTTGGTTATAGCCATAACCCCCGCAACCTCGGCACCTGCGCCCTCCATAAGGGCGAGCTCTTCGGTATCTATAAGGTTCTCAAGGCCTACAAAGCAGACCGCAAGGGTTCCGACAACGTTTTCCTTTGCAATAAAGCCTGTAACTGCTGCTGCCGCAAGCTGCCACGAAAGAACTCCCACTACAGGAATGATAAGATATGCGATAGGCGTTGCGATAGAGGCGAGAATAGACTCGTCTGCAGATGTGGCCTCTGCAAAGGACCAGGTAAAGGTCTGCATTATCTGAATGACCGCGTTACAAACAAGAATTACCGTACCTGCCTTAACTATGTATGCCCAGCCGCGGCTGCACATAGAAGTGAACGCTCTCCAGAGACTCGGAGCCTTGTACTCTGGAAGCTCGATAATGAAGAAGGATTTTTTGTGCTTGTAGCCTGTTATCTTGTTTACAAGCAGTGCCGAGAGGAATATAATGACTATTCCCGCAAAATACATAAGCGGTCCTACCCACTTGGACTCTCCGAAGAAGGCGCCCGCAAAGAGCGCGATGACGGGAAGTTTTGCGCCGCAGGGCATAAAAGGAGTCAGCATTGCGGCGGCTCTGCGCTCACGCTCAATTCTGATAGTGCGGCAAGCCATAACACCGGGGACAGCGCAGCCTGTTCCGATAACAAAAGGAATAACCGATTTTCCCGAAAGCCCTACCCTCTTGAAGATGGGATCAAGCACGACCGATACGCGCGCCATATATCCGCAGTCCTCTAAAAGGGCGATGAGGAAATACATTATCATAACGAGAGGCAGGAAGCCCACTACGGCAATAACGCCGCCGATAACGCCGTCGATTAAAAGCGACTGTAAAATGGGAGCGGCTCCCCAAACTAATCCTGCTACCCACTCCTGAAACATTTCGAGCAATGTAACAAGCCCAGGGATAGCGGTACCGTTTTGGAATTCATAGCCCTCTGCGATCCAGCTACCGACCGTTGACTGAGATATGTAGAAAACAAGGAACATTACAACGGCGAAAATGGGAATTCCCGCCCACCTGTTTGTAAGCACCGCGTCAATCTTGTCTCCGATATTTTTATCCTTTGTTAGGACCTTTCTGGTTTCCACCTCTTTTACTACGCCGTTTACAAAGTCAAAACGCTTTTTGTCAGCGGCGGTGACAGCAGCCTTGTCGGTGAGGTCAACCTCTCCCTGAAAGTAGGGCGCCGACTGCGCATTTCCCTTGACTGAAAGGGCAACCCTGATGAGCTCTGTGAGTCCGTCGGAAGAGATGGAAATGGTATTGACTACAGGACAGCCGAGCTTAGCGGACAGAGCGTTTGCATCTATCTTATTTTCCTTCTTTTTGTTGATATCGCTCTTATTGAGCGCTACCACAACGGGTATGCCAAGCTCTAAAAGCTGGGTGGTGAAAAAAAGGCTTCGGCTGAGGTTTGTAGCATCGACGATGTTGATGATCACGTCAGGCTCCTCATTCTTAACATAGCTGCTTGCGATGCTTTCCTCGTTAGTAAACGGAGACATCGAGTAGGCACCGGGAAGGTCCACCGCGATAAGCTCCTCAGAGCCGTCATAAAAGCTTTTTTTGATCGGGCTCTGTTTCTTTTCTACCGTAACGCCCGCCCAGTTACCGACCTTTTCATTTCTGCCTGTGAGGGCATTGTACATCGTTGTCTTACCTGAGTTCGGGTTACCTGTTAAAGCTATTCTCATTATTTTCCCCCTGTAAACCGCGGTTAGCGTTGGCTAACCGCATTTTAAAAAGAATTGTGGAGACTGGCTCCACGCATTTTATATAATAATTGCTTCTGCGAGCTGATTGTCTATATTGTATCTTCCGTCCTTAATGGATACCGTCATACCGCTGCGGCGGCGGGTTATGACCGTTATCGGCTGACCCTGATAGCATCCGAGCGAAAAAAGGAAAGCGTCCAGCTCTTCATCATCGGTAAGTATCTCTCTGACAATGTACTCCTCTCCCTCGACAGCTTCTCTGAGATTCATACCTTGTCACCACTTTTCACAGAATTTTCAGTTAGCGCAGGCTAACTGCATATGGTATTATACCCTTTGTGCCAACATTTGTCAATAGTTTTTGCAAAAATTATTTATGTTGAAAGAGTGACAATTTTATGATAAAATACATTTAATAGGTGGTGAATCTGATGCACATTCAGGAATCGGGAGAAATGTATCTCGAAACTATATATGTACTATTAAAAAAGGGACCTGTCCGCGCTATAGATGTCGGCGAATACATGGGATATTCAAAGCCGAGCGTCAGCCGAGCTATGGGCCTTCTTAAAAGCGGCGGATATGTCGTTGCCGATAAGGAGGGTTATCTTGCCTTGACAGATGCGGGACTTGAGGTAGCCGAAAAGATATTTGAGCGACATACTCTCATTACCGACTTCCTCGTAAGGCTCGGAGTAGATAAGAACACCGCTGCCGAGGATGCTTGTAAAATAGAGCACCACATCAGCGATGAATCCTTTACCGCAATCAAAAGCTTTGCAAAAACATTCACAGAGAAAGAGTGACGGCTAAACTAAAAAACAACCGTCACTCTTTATTTTATGCGTTAAGTTTCTTGAGCTTATCCATATTTGCGATTATTATCAGCTTCATAGTTTTGTGTAGC
This sequence comes from Acutalibacteraceae bacterium, assembly GCA_045591645.1. Lineage (GTDB taxonomy): Bacteria > Bacillota > Clostridia > Oscillospirales > Acutalibacteraceae > SFWF01. Next base: position 18,809 of record JAZNTG010000009.1, read on the forward strand.
GGTTTTTCGGGATCCACCACGCAGGAAACCGCATCTCCCTCACGGATAGCAACTACATTTATAGAGTATTTTTTGCGTAGATTAAGCTCAATAAGACTCTTTCCTTCCCATTCGTCTCGGACATCGACCTCGACCATTGAAACATTTTGAGTTAGCTCTACCACATCAACAAAGCCCGCGCTGAGCAGATTTTTAGCAAGGCGGACACCCGAATCATTCTCAGGAAATAGCACTTTGTCCGCGCCGACCTTCAAAAGTATCTTGCGGTGCATCTCATCTCCGCATTTTACTATAACCTGAGGCACGCCCGCTTCCTTGCAGAGCATAGTTGCCATAACGCTTGCTTCTAAGCTGCTTGCCATCGCAACAATAACAACATCTATATTTGCAACATCAAGTTGTTTTATAACATCAGGGTCGGTAACATCCGCACATTTACAGACGGGTACAATCGGCGCTGCGGCAGCAACAAGTCTTTCATCGCGGTCAACAGCAATTACCTCTGCACCGCTTTTGACAAGCTCTCTTGCTACGGCTGTGCCGTATCTTCCGAGCCCAAAAACCGCATAGGTTTTATTTATACTCATAACTCTTTCTCCTATCCGATACTAATATTTTCTTCTGGCTCCTTTATCCTGTTGCGGCTTTGCTTTTTAAGCGAGAATGCAACCGCGAGCGATATCGGACCGACTCTGCCTAAATACATAGTAACAATTATAATAAGCTTTCCCGCAAGATTTAAAATAGAAGTCACATCTCTCGAAAGTCCAACCGTTGCCGTTGCGCTAACTGCTTCATATAAAGTATCAAGCAATGAGGCATCGGTAACAGCAGATAAAAGCAAGGTTGAGACAAAGACGGTGGCAAACGACATTCCTACAACGCCAAGCGCCTTGCTGACTGCCGATTTCGGTACGGTTCTGCCAAAAACAGATACCTCGCTTTTGTTTTTAATAGCCGCGACCGCTCCGGCAACAAGGACCGCCGCCGTAACCGTCTTTATGCCGCCTGCTGTGCCGACAGGCGAGCCGCCGATAAACATAAGCAGTAAACATATGAGCGAGGATCCGTTGGTAAAGTTCTGCTGAGGCAGACTCGCAAACCCAGCCGTTCTGGTGGTGACTGACTGAAAAATCGAAGCCTGCATTTTATCGAAAAGGCTCATGCTTCCTATGGTTAAAGGATTTGAATACTCAAAGGCAAAAACCAGCGCTGCGCCGCCGAATATCATTATCAGCGTTGCTGAAAAAGCGAGCTTTGAGTGAAGAGTCAGATGCTTCCACTTTTTTGTCAGCTTTATATTCTTATCCCTCAAAACTCTGATAACATCCCACCAGACTATATAGCCGATACCGCTTATGATTATGAGAAGACAGGTAACTAAGTTGATTACGGGATTTGTAGTATAATTGCAAAGACTGTTTTCGGCAATAATATCAATACCTGCGTTGCAAAAAGCAGATACCGAAGTAAAGACGGATATCCAAATGCCCCTTGCTCCAAACTGCGGCACAAAAACCGTCATATATAAAAGAGCTCCTATGCCCTCAACAGCAAAGGTTCCCAAAATCACCTTTTTTAAAAACACGTTCAATCCCGACATTGAATTAAGATTAAACGCATCCTGAATCAGCAACCGGTCGGAAATCCCCATTTTTTTGTGCAGCAAAGCCGTTATGCCTGCCATAACGGTAATTATGCCCAGACCGCCTATCTGTATAAGTATAAGAATCACGATATGCCCGAAGGTGCTCCAAGCTGTTACTGTAGGCACAGTCACAAGTCCTGTAACACAGGTTGCCGTTGTGGCGGTAAACAGTGCATCAATGTACGGCATAGGCTCACCGCTTGCAGAGCTTGCGGGAAGTGATAGCAAGAAGCTGCCAACAAGAATAGTCAGCAAAAAACTCAGCATAATTATCTGTGTTGTCGAAAAAGATGCGCGAGCGTTTTTCATACGGTCACCTTTCGCAATTTATTATAAAAATTATACCACTCTTTTGTCTTAATGTCAATTTCGTTGACCTGCTGCTTGTAAATATTAAATTATTGTGTTATTATTATTCTATATAACTTAATTTGTAATACGCGAGGATTTTGTATGAATATAATTATCGTCGGCGGTGGAAAGGTAGGTATTGCCCTTACCGAGCTTCTTGCAGGAGAGGGACATAACGTTACGGTTATCGACACCGCTCCCAAGCTTATTGAAAATATCGTTAATGATCTGGACGTCATCGGCTACTGCGGAAACGGTGCATCTTTCCCCGTACAAAGCGAGGCTGGTGTCTCAAAGTGCGATGTTTTTATCGCAGTCACAGGCTCGGATGAGCTTAATATTATGAGCTGTCTTGTGGCTGAGAAAATGGGGGCAAAGCACTCGGTAGCAAGAGTCCGCAATCCCGAATATTCTCTTCAGGTCGACCTGATGCATAATCAGCTTGGAATAGACCTTGTTATCAACCCCGATTTTGAGGCGGCAAACGAGATCTCGCGTATGATAGAGTACCCTGCCGCTTCCAAGGTCGAGACCTTTGCTAAGGGCAGGATAGAGCTTGCCGAGATAACTGTTGACGAGGACAGTCCTCTTAACGGAATGGCTCTTTACGATGTAAAAAAGGCTATACATTCTTCCTTGCTCATCTGCGCCGTTCAGCATGATGAGGAGGTTATCATTCCGTCAGGTAGTTTTGTAATAAAAGAGGGAGATATCTTACATTTCACCGCTCCAAAGATAGAGCTTGCCAATATATTTAATATTCTCGGTCTCAAAAAAAGGAAAATAAAGTCGGTTCTTATAATAGGCGGCAGCCGCATTTCCTATTTTCTTGCAAAATATCTGCTCAATTCGGGTAAAAAGGTGCGGATTATTGAGTCGGACACCCAGAGAGCGACCGAGCTTGAGTCTGCACTTGATAAAGTGTCAGTTATCTGCGCAGACGGAAGCGACACCGATATTCTTGACGAATGCGGTCTAGAAAGCATCGATTCAACCGTTGCTCTGACCGATATTGATGAGGAAAATATGATCGTTTCGATGTACGCCGCAAATAATAATGTGCCCAAAACGATCTGCAAGGTAACCCGCCCCGCCCTTGTCAAGATGTTGCCTGCCGTTACAAAAAACTGCAGTGTTTTATATCCTCAGGATATTGTGGCAAGTATAATTTTAAGATATATCCGTGCCGTAAACAATACCGAAGGCTCGGGTGTGCAGACCCTTTACCGCATCCTCGACGGAAGAGCCGAAGCGGCGGAGTTTATCGCTTCGGATACCTGTGAGCTTTGCGGCAAGCCGCTCCGCGAGCTTAAGCTTAAGCCAAACGTTATTATCGCTTGTGTAAGCCGCAAAAAGACGGTTATCGTCCCCGACGGTAATACCGTAATAGAGTCAGGCGACAGCGTTATAGTCATCACGGCAGGGCAGGGCTTTGCCGACCTTAACGAAATACTTTTGTAGGGTAACAGCTTATGAATTACAGAATGGTTCTATTTGTACTCGGCAGAATACTGACGGTTGAAGCCGTGCTTATGATACTTCCCCTCTTATGCTCTGTTATATGCGGGGAAAATCCCACGCCCTTTATAATACCGATGGTCATTCTTTTGGGGCTTAGTCTGATTTTCACCCTCAAAACTCCCAAAAACAGAGCTATGCGTGCCCGTGACGGCTTTGTCTGTGTCGGACTTTCGTGGATAGTGATGTCATTTTTCGGCGCGTTCCCGTTCTTTATCAGCGGTCAGATACCCTCCTTTATTGATGCGTTTTTCGAAACTGTTTCGGGCTTCACCACAACCGGTTCCTCTATCCTCTCCGATATCGAGAGTATGAGTCGTGGGCTACTCTTCTGGAGAAGCTTTACCCATTGGATCGGCGGTATGGGAATACTTGTTTTTGTCCTCGCCGTAATGCCGAGCTCCGATTCAAAGAGCGCCCGTTTTATGCATCTTATGCGAGCTGAATCTCCGGGTCCCACCGTTGGCAAGGTCGTCCCAAGAATTGCCGTCACTTCACGCATAATGTACGGAATATATCTTATTCTTACCCTTTGGCTTGTTGTTTTTCTGCTTGCGGGAGGTATGCCTCTCTTCGATGCGCTCTGCCACACCTTCGGTACGGCAGGAACAGGCGGTTTCGGTATTAAAAATGACTCTGTTGCCTCTTATTCTCCATACTGTCAGTATGTTATAGCAACCTTTATGATAATGTTTGGAATTAACTTTAACGTTTACTATTTCCTTATCATAAGACAGTTTTTAAAGGCTATAAAAAGTGAGGAGCTCTGGACATATCTTCTCATAATTGCTACTTCGGTCGGCATTATCTCAGTGAGTGTTTATTCCTTTTACAACGCCCCCGCAATGTCGGGAGCCTCTGCCGAGGAAGCCTTCCGTATGTCATACTTTCAGGTAGCCTCTATAATTTCAACCTCGGGATTTTCTACAGTAGATTTTAACATCTGGCCGCCCATAACCCACGCTGTTTTAGTGCTTTTGATGTTTATCGGTGCTTCTGCAGGCTGTACCGGCGGAGGTATTAAGGTATCAAGAATAATACTTCTTGCAAAAAACGCCGCAAGAGAGATAAAATATATTCTCAATCCGCGACTTGTCAAGACGGTTAAGTTCGAAGGCAAGACGGTCGACCACGAAACCATCCGCGGCACCACCTCATATCTCATTGTGTATATAGGTATTTTCACTCTGAGCACCCTCGCAATCATTGGAATCGAAGCCTGTGATCTTGTTTCAGGCTTTACCTCTGTTACCGCCTGTCTCAATAATATCGGACCGGGGCTCGAGATGGTCGGTCCCGCCGCAAACTTTGGTTGGATGACCAATGCCTCAAAGCTGATCCTTTCCTTTAATATGCTCGCAGGCAGACTTGAGCTGTTCCCGATACTGATTCTGTTCTCACCGTCTACCTGGAAGAAATTTATGTAATTAAAATTAAGCCGAAGGAGCTCTCCTTCGGCTTTTCTTATGCCCTTCTGTGTTTTATCTTCGGCAAGAATCCAACACCTCTGAGAAGGGGAGCGTAGGCAAGGAAAATTCCCACAAATATAAATATTATGTAAACCAATCCCGAGCCGCCCCAGACCCCGAGCAAGCTATCTGCAATAAGGGCACCTATAAGCGCCGCGAATAACGGCAAAATTATATGCTTTATTAGCTTTAGCTTTGCGCCTGTTACCTTTAATAATTTGAAGAGGTTGAGTAGCGCCGTAAACATATTGCTTGCGTACATTATTACTATAAAGCCTGTCATCCCGAACTTTGGCAAAAATGCCAATATCGCGGCTATTCTGCCAAGCGAATCGAGTATCGCATGGCTGAAGGTTGCCATCTGTTTGTCGAGAGCTTTAAGAAGCGCGTCCGACACTGAATCAACATACATAAGCGGTACGAGCGGCGCGAGCGCGCGGACCATGCTTCCGACCCCCGACTCGCCGTATATAAGCTGCGAGAGCGGCTCTGCCGCAAAGAAAAAACCAACTGCAAACGGAAGTGCGGCTATAAAGGTAATACTGAGACTTTTCTCTGCTGCGTAGCGTATCCTGCCTTTATGACCTGCCGCCGCAGCCTCGCTCATTTCGGGCACTAACAGGCTTGTAACCGAGGATAAAAGCCCCGCAGGAAAAAGCAGGAGGGGCAGTGCCATACCCTTTATCATACCGAAGTCTGAGAGTGCCGCGTCGCGCGCAAGTCCCGATTTTACAAGATTTGCAGGCACCAAAATATTTTCTACCGTCCGCAGAAAAGAGTTGAGGTATCTGCCGCCCGCTATAGGCGAAACTATCCTTGTAAGAGTGGGTAATATGCGGTAGGGCGGACGCTCTCTTCCCGAAAGGGTGCTGAGCTTTTTGCGATCAAGGGCGTACAATATGATCAGGTATGTGCATGAAGAGAATTCAGCCACCGCGTCGCCGAACAGTACCGCGGCACAACCGTTCTCAACACCTGTTTCGCCGCCACCAAGTACGCTCAGTATAAAGCCTATTCTGACCGTCTGCTCCAGCAGCTGTGAAGAGGAATTCGGGAAGGCCTTTTTGCGGGCAAAAAAGTACCCTTTGAGCACCGCAGAAACACCCATAAACGGCAACGAAACGGTCATTATTTTTAAAGAGGTTATCGCTCTCGCGTCCGACATTATGTAAACCGATATAGGCTCTGCGCCGAAAAGTACACACCCGCCCGATAATAAAGCTACCGTGAGGGTCAACAGTATGCTTTTTCCAACTATCATATCAACGCCGTGCCGTTGCCCAAGCGTCAGCTCCTCACTTATCAGTCTTGTTACCGCAAGTCCTACCCCCGATGATGCAAAAACCGAAACGAAGGCGTAGACCGAAAATATCTGCTGATAAAGTCCCATTCCTTCGGCGCCGACAGCAGTCGCAAGCCACACCCTGAACACCATACCGACAAGCCTCAACGTGAGACCTGTCGCCGTCAGCAGCATTGCGTTTTTTATGAATATGACCTTTCCTTTGCCCATGCCCATTTCCTCCGCTAATACTATAATGATTATAGAGCGTTGAAATGCCTTACATTTCAACGCAAAGCCGATTTTTCGGCTTTCAATCAAATAAATTTCTTTGAATTTATTTGATTGCCTACATCATTGAAATGACTATTGTCAAATTTTCATCGAAAATTTGTTACCAAATCTACCAATTTGGTGTGGAAACAGTACCTCACGTACTGTTTCCACATTCAATAGTCATTATAGATAATAATATGCGAAGCTGTTGGTTTTTATTAATAGAGAGGCAGGATTGCATTTAAGTTGAATTTGTAGGGGCGTGCATTGCACGTCCGCATAAATGACGGCAAAAACGGACGACCGATGGTCGCCCCTACAACCTATGTTTCACGTGAAACATTAAAGGACCCTTTCGGGTCCTTTTCTTTAATTCAACGCTTTAACCAAATTTGGAAATCTCGGCTCGTATGTAAATATTTTATCCAGAACCTTTCCCCAAAGCCTTATAAGCGGCGCGTTTACAAGGGTTATAATTACTGTTCCTATGCCGACTCCGACAAATCTGCCGAAAAGTAGCAAGGTCGCCGCTAGCGACAATATCAACATTCCGATGTCAAAAAGCATCTTAACTCTGTCGGTTGAAAGCGAAAATCGTTCTGACACAGCTTTAACAAAAAGCTCATAAATACAAAGGGGGAGACTTGTTCTGAAATAACAGGCTATGGCAAGCGCGGTTATCACCTCGCTCAGCGCGAACGCGATTATTCTCATTACCATACTTTCGTAAACTTCCTGACCGCCGAATATCCAAAGTGAAAAGTCGACCATATTTCCGAATATGAAAGCTGAGCCAAACGAGAGCAGATACTTCCAGTTAAACCTGCGTATTATCAGACACATTATTATAAGTAGGACCGCCTGAAATATGTACTCGCAAGCACCTTGGGTGAAGAATGGTGAAATTTTTACAAAAAACTGATTGAATATGTAGGGCGGTGCCGCTATCATAGAGAGTCCAAACCCCGATTTTGTGCAAAGCGCAATACTGAGCGCGCAAAGCAGGTTTCCCAACAGCCAGCAGGCTTCATTCATTTTCGATATCTTTTTCATTATATCACCGTTTGTCCTCGAAAAAATCAGTCAGAAGCTCAGCGCACACTTTCTCGCAAATTCCTGAGTAAACCTCAGGTTTATGGTTAAAGCCAAGAGAAAACATATCTATGACCGAGTCTTTAGAAGCCGAGCCTGCTTTTTTATCAAAAGCACCGAATACTACCGTCTTTATCCTTGAATTAATAATTGCGCCTGCACACATTGGGCAAGGCTCTAAAGTAACATAAAGCTCACAACCATCAAGACGCCAGCCTGAAAGTGCCTTGCACGCTTCTCTTATGGCTACGATCTCTGCATGCGCCGTAGCGTCACCCGTCTGCTCACGCAGATTACAGCCTCTGCCGATTATCTCTCCGTCTTTTACGACCACCGCTCCTACAGGCACATCTCCGCGTTCTGCTGCCGTTTTTGCAAGACTCAATGCTTCAGACATAAACCTTTTATCCATATAAATACCTCTGTTTCACGTGAAACATCAGCCGAGGCTGAGCGTTGTTTGAATTACGGCGAAAATAAAATATATTATAATAAACGGACTTGTGAAGAAAATTTTCGCCGTCTGTTTAGTTGTGAACACCGAATCGACGCTCTCAAGCGACAGAGCTTCGCTCGAGCCTCCTTTAAGCAAAAACGCTCCCACAAATGCGCACAACATGCATACTATAAAATAAAGAAGGGTTGCAACATTCTGCGCTTGTAGCGACATACCCTCTGTGGCCCAGCTCATCAAGGTTGCGGCACCGTTATTTATTGCGTGTATGATAACACCTGTCCAAATTGAGCCGGTCTTGATGACCGCGAAGCCGAGCGCAAGTCCAACTATAAATGCAAAGGGTATCTGCATCAAATTTCCGTGCACCAGTCCGAAAAGCAGAGCCGATACAAAAATTGCAAACCCGTCGCCATATTTTCTAAGGCTGCCCATAACCGCTCCGCGCATTGCAAATTCTTCAACTATCGGAGGAACTACAGTCGCACCGATAAATGTAACTAACATTCCGAAAACTCCCTTGGGCTCGTCGGGCATCGGATCAGGCACGTAAATTCCGAATGCTGAAAGCGAGCTGACTATTACCGAGCCTGCGATATTTGCAAAGCTGCAGAAACCAATACTTATAAGGATTATAGGTAGCAAAAACTCGGTTTTCGGCTTTGAAAAGGAAACTATCTCATGAAGCTTATGCCCACAGCCCGAAAGAATTACAAGAAAAGGCAGAGTAAACATAAGCGTAGACAGTATCTGATTTGCAAGCTGTAATACTACGGGCTCATTTATCCATTTGATGGCTGTGTTCGCATCAACTCCAAGGGTCGCCATAATCTTTATATAGACCGAGCCCCATAAAAACGAAATCGCGACTGTAATGAGCATAGCAAGCCCGATAAACAAACCTGTGTTTCGTATTTTCTTCTTTTCCTCGGATTTTCTTATAACCTCTGACGGAGCAGCGGTAAAATTGTGATTATACAAGGGATTTCCTCCGATTTTCTCTCAGTTTTGCCGTTATTCTCTCTTTTCCTCGTTTTTTGTATAGGAAATTCGGAGCCGTTGTACAACGGCTCCGTGAATCAATCATTATTCTGCCTGTTCCAGAGGCTCGTCGCTAGGCGCCTCTGCAGCATCTGCGTCGGGCGCGTCGGGAACATCAGTGACCTCTTCTTCATTATGTGCGGCAGTCGCAACCGACAGAACTCGAGCATCGGGATTCTGTCCGAACTTCATAATACGGACACCCTTCGACGGGCGATTGAACATACTTATCGTATCGGCGGCGATTCTTATAATGATTCCGTCGGTCGATATCATAATAACGTCCTCATCCTCACTGACAGCAACTACTGCGCATACATCGCCGTATTTCTCGCATCTGTAGTTTGTAATACCCTTACCGCCGCGGGACTGCAGTCTGTGATCAGAAATTGCCGTTCTTCTGCCGTAGCCGGTCTCGGTAACAGTGAGCAGTTCGGTATCGTCATCACAAGCCGCCATTGAGACGACCTCGTCTCCCTCGCGAAGCTTAATAGCACGAACACCGCGCGCCGTTCTTCCCATCGGGCGGACATCGTTTTCATCAAAACGGATAGCAAAGCCCTTCTTTGTAGCAACAAGGAGAGAAGATTTGCCCTCGGTGAGAGCTACGAAGCGAAGCTCATCGCCCTCGTCAAGCTCAAGCGCGATGATACCGGTCTTTCGGGTATTCTTAAAGGCTTCCATAGAGGTGCGCTTAATAACGCCGTCCTTAGTTCCCATAACAATGAACTGCTCGTTATCAAGCTCGGGGCAAGCGAGTATCTTTGTAACCTTCTCGTCAGGCATTAACGGTATTATGTTAACCACGTTCATGCCCTTTGAGGT
>JAZNTG010000010.1:0-16350 GCA_045591645.1 Acutalibacteraceae bacterium
GTCATACCAACCATCGGGTTGTTACCAGCACCGATAAGACCCATCATCTCAACGTGAGCAGGAACAGAGGAAGAACCTGCAAACTGAGCGTCGCCGTGCATTCTTCCCATTGTATCTGTCATACCGTAGGAAGCGGGGCCTGCAGCCATATTGTCGGGGTGGAGAGTACGTCCTGTACCGCCGCCAGAAGCAACAGAGAAGTAGGATACACCATTCTCGTTACACCACTTCTTGTAGGTGCCTGCAACAGGATGCTGGAAGCGGGTCGGGTTGGTGGAGTTGCCTGTGATGGAAACGCCAACCTTCTCAAGCTGCATGATAGCAACACCCTCGGGAACGTTGTCGGAGCCGTAGCACTTAACGTCAGCACGGGGTCCCTTGGAGAATGCCTTTTCAGAGATAACCTTAACCTCTTCGGTGTAGGGGTCAAACTCGGTCTCAACATAGGTGAAGCCGTTGATACGAGAGATGATATAAGCGGCATCCTTTCCAAGACCGTTGAGGATTACGCGAAGGGGAGTAGTTCTTACCTTGTTAGCGTTAAGAGCAATCTTGATAGCGCCTTCAGCGGCAGCGAAGGACTCGTGACCTGCAAGGAAGCAGAAGCACTCAGTCTCATCCGAGAGGAGCATTTTGCCGAGGTTTCCGTGGCCAAGACCAACCTTGCGGTTTTCAGCAACAGAGCCGGGGATACAGAATGCCTGAAGACCGATACCGATAGCGGCAGCGGCGTCGGCAGCCTTTGTGCAACCCTTCTTGATTGCGATAGCGCAGCCAACGGTGTAAGCCCACTTTGCATTCTCGAATGCGATAGGCTGGGTCTCTTCGACTATCTTGTAGGGGTCAATGCCTTTTTCAGCACAGATTTCTTTACATTCTTCAATAGAAGAAATTCCAAATTCACTAAGAGCGGCAAGGATTTTGGCCTCGCGTCTCTCATAACCTTCAAATAAAGCCATTATAACTTACCTCCTTATTCCTTTCTGGGATCGATGTACTTTGCGGCATCAGCAAATCTGCCGTATGTACCCTTGGATTTCTCATAAGCCTCGTTGGGCTCCATACCCTTCTTGATGAAGTCGGTCATCTTGCCGAGAGATACGAACTCATAGCCAATAACCTCATCGTTCTCATCAAGTGCCATTCTTGTGCAGTAGCCTTCGGTCATTTCGAGGTAACGAACGCCCTTTGCCTTGGTACCGTACATAGTACCAACCATGGAACGCTCACCCTTACCGAGGTCTTCCATACCTGCTCCGATAACAAGACCGTCCTCAGAAAAAGCAGACTGCCTGCGGCCGTAAACGATCTGAAGGAAAAGCTCACGCATTGCGGTGTTGATAGCGTCACAAACAAGGTCGGTGTTAAGAGCCTCAAGAAGAGTCTTTCCGGGGAGGATCTCAGCCGCCATAGCAGCAGAATGGGTCATACCCGAACAACCGATAGTCTCAACGAGGGCCTCCTCAATGATGCCTTCCTTAACATTTAAAGAAAGCTTGCAAGCACCCTGCTGAGGAGCACACCAGCCCACACCGTGAGTGTAAGCGGAAATGTCTTTAATTTCTTTTGCCTGTACCCATCTGCCTTCTTCCGGAATCGGAGCGGGACCGTGCTTGGGACCCTTGGCTACGGTACACATGTTTTGAACTTCTACAGAATAATTCATTATGCAGATTTCTCCTTTCATTTTCTTGTCGAAAACATAATTTTCAACCATACACATTGATTATAACAAAATGAAATTCAAATTACAAGAGAAAAGCGTCAAATTTCGATATTTTTTTAACAAGGTTGAAAACGGCTTGAAAATGTGGTATATTTCACTTAGAAAATGCATATTATAAAGGGCGATGATAATGATATATAAAACTATTGAACCGAAGGAAATCAAAGACAATTTAATAAAATGCTTTGCTGATGAATGGGCGCTTGTAACAGCGGGAAATCGTGATCGATATAATATGATGACTGCTTCTTGGGGCTTCGTAGGTGAAATGTGGGGCGAGGAAAGCGTTGCTGTTGTTGTACGTCCGCAGAGATATACTATGGAGTTTATAGACAAAAGTGATTATTTTACAGTATCCTTCTACGGTAACCGTAAGGACATCCATAAGGTTTGCGGCGGTATGTCGGGCAGGGATGCTGATAAAACAAAACAAGCGGGCCTCACTCCTGTAGTTAATGAAAAATATGTTTACTTTAAGGAAGCGAGAATGGTGCTAGTTATAAAAAAACAGTATGTTCAGCAAATGGTATCGGAATCGTTTGTCGATCCTGCTGTAATAGATAAATGGTACCCGAATTGCGACTATCACAATATGATAATCGGTAAAATAGAAAAGGTACTAATTGCGGAATAAAATCAAGAAAGCCAACTACCATATAATACATTAACAATAGACCTCAGTCCGAGGTCTATTATTGCTTTGTACGGTTTCAACTAAAAGCCAAAGATTAAATTGCCACTTTTGCACATCTTTTGGATTGACAAGAAGGTATTATTGTTGTAAAATAGATTTGTGTATTATTACTTAATTTAAAAGGGTGAGAGTAATGGAGAATAAGAAAACTAATGAGTTAAATCTTTCCGATCTTTTTAATATTTTTATGGCAAAATGGACAAGGCTCCTTATCGGCGCTGTTTTAGCAGCAGCGCTTGCGTTTGGCTACACCTCTTTATTTATTGTTCCTCAGTACAGGGCATCTGCGCAGATGTTTGTCGATGCCAGAAGTGATGAGAACTCGGTTATTACATCGGCACAGCTCTCCACTGCCAAGCAGCTTGTTCTCACATACGCTGAGGTTATCGAAACCAATACCATTCTTAATGCGGTTATTAAAGATCTGGATCTGGAAGAAAGCTACACTCAGCTTGCAAATAAGGTCACCGTTCAGGTTGTTCAGGATACTCAGATTCTTAAAATATCTGTAACCGATGCCGATCCTGAAAAGGCGCTTAGTATCGTTGAAAAGATCGTCGAAGTAACTCCTGTAATTTTAAATCAAAAAATGTCTTCAAGCAAGATAGCTTCGATCGATGATCCTGATGTGACGTCGTCTCCTATCAGCCCTAATGTTACCAGAAATACAATATTGGGCTTTATCATAGGTCTCGTACTTGTATACGCATATTACCTTATCAGAAAGCTTCTGGATAATAAGTTCAAGTCTGCAGAGGATGTACAGAATATTCTCGACTTGCCTGCGCTCGGAGTAATTCCTGTAGTTGAAAACATTTCGTCTAAATAATTAGGAGGTAGCAAAGTTGAAAAAAACGGTTAAAAAGAGAACTAGACGTGAAGGTTTAGGCGAAATTTTAAATTCAAGATCACCTTTTATATATTCAGAAGCATATAAGGCTCTCAGAACAAATGTTGAGTTTTTATCATCCTCTAACAACGCAAAGAAGATATTGATAACAAGCACTCTTGCAGGCGAGGGAAAATCCTGTGTTTCTATAAATCTTGCAATTTCACTCGCACAGACAGGCAAAAAGGTCATCATCCTTGACTGTGACCTTAGAAAACCCAAGATACATCGGTATCTTCGTATCAAACACGCATCGCAGTACGGTGTAAGCACTGTGCTTGGCGGCACTGCTGAGCTTGACAGCTCTATCGGATATTTAGAGGATCTGAATCTTTATGTTATGCTTGCAGGCCCCACTCCTCCAAATCCAACCGAGCTTTTAAGCAACGAAAGATGTAAGACTATGTTCGATAGGCTTTCAGCTCGTTTCGATTATATTATATGTGACACAGCACCTGCAACAATGGTTACCGATGCCGTAGAGCTTTCGCAGAATTGTGACGGAGTTGTGTTTGTTATCCGACAGAATTATGCTACCTATGATCAGGTAAGATCGGCTATTTCCCGACTTGAAACCGTAAATGCAAAAATGCTTGGTACGGTTCTCAATATGTATAAAGCCGAAGAAGATTCAAACAATTATTACGGTTATTACAGCTCTTATTATAGTAGTAAATCTTTTGATAACGAGGATTAAGCCGCTGTTAAGACCCAATTATGTTATTTTCTTGACAAGAGTGTCAAAAAATAGTATAATACCATTGCCGAACAGAAAATTAAATATAGTGATCAGGGGTGCCGAAAGGCTGAGATGAGCAGGTTGCTCGAACCCTTTAACCTGATACGGATAATACCGGCGTAGGAAGATCTGAGAGTTTTCTTTAAAAGATTTTGCCGCACTGGAATTTTCTCGTGCGGCAAATATTATTTTAAAGGAGAATCCTTATGAACAAAAAACATCTTAGAACCCTTTGCGAGTGTGGCGTACTTATCGCACTTGCTGTTGTACTCTCTTGGATAGAGATACAACTAGGACCTAATGGCGGTTCGATCAACTTCACAATGCTACCCATACTTATACTTGCGTACCGCCATGGTGCAGTATGGGGAATTACCTCAGGTATGGTCTTTGGCTTTATCAAATGTCTTATTGGCGGGGGTATCGGCTGGGGATTGCCGTCTGTACTGCTTGATTATGTGTTGGCTTATGGAGCTGTTGGCGTTGCAGGCTTCTTCAAGGGTAAAATATGGGCGGTTGAATTTTCTTCATTCTTGGGCTGCTTTGCAAGATACATTATCCACTTCATCAGCGGTATTACTATCTATATGATAACTGCGCCTGAGGAAGTTACTTGGTTTGGAACGGTTGCAAACCCCGTTTTGTATTCTACGCTTTACAACCTTGTTTATATGCTTCCAAGCAGCGTTGTTTGTATCGTGCTGATGGCAATACTCCGCCCTGCGCTTCGCAGAATGGACAAAATGTTCAGTAAATAATAAATACAGCCTCCGTAAAGGAGGCTGTATTTATTTTATTGTTTCATAATATATATTTTCGTCAAGAAGACTTTTATCGACCGAGTAAGCAAGCGAGACCTTTGCATATGCACTTTCGGGCGATATATTGTATAGACGTTTTACGTTTGGTAGCTCTAAAATTTTTTCAAGACTCTCATATATCGGAGAGTTGGGATCTTTGAATGATGCAAGATAAACGAAAACATTGTTGTCATTACAGCGTTTTGCAAATTCAAGAAAGCTTCTTTCATCAACGGTTGCGCTGTGATAACCGTAGTTAATTATCGCATTCAGCCCCGAGATATCAAATCGGGAATAGTCAAAAGCGGGACAAGAGCGAAGCAAAGCAATATCATCCTTTAAGTTGAAATCTAAAGGGAGAAGGGGAGTTTTTGGCGTATTAACACTGTCTAAGCTTGGATTAAACCGATCTTCCTCATATATAAAGCTGCCGTCTTCAGTCTTGCCGAAGCGAATGCCGTCAAATCCGTGAAAACGGTCAAGGAACGGATCGGCCTCGCAAAGTCTTGTAGCCAGATAGACCGAGTTTTCTCCCCGCAAGTCTCTGTAGCATATATAAATGCCGCGCTTTACACTGCTTTCGCAGATAAGTGTGACCGCACTTTCAAAATTATCGGGACCATTAGAACAAGGGTCACTGAGAACAAGGTCTGAAGCGATAAAAACAATTGGAATATCTATATGTCGCAAAGCCATACCGCAGAGAGCCGCGGTATAGGTCAGTGTGTCACTGCCGTGGGTAATGATAATGCCGTCATATTTCGACACATCTGCGCCTGCAATCTCTTTTATGAGCGTTTCTCTGTCAGAGAGTGTCATATTCTCGCTGAGAGTACAAAAAGGCTCCGATACATCAAATTCCGCAAGCTTTTCCACAGGCTTGCGGCAGTATTCGAGAATTAGTGGTTTTCCGTTCGGAGAAATTGTGCCGTCGGCATCGATACGGCTGCCGATGGTGCCGCCTGTGAGTATCAAAAGTATCTTTTTCAAAAAATCACCTGTTAATATAAATTAACCGTAGGGGCAGTTCATTCCCCTACGGTTATATTATTGCTATTTATTCTCCAAAAGAACAACTATCTTTTTCAGAAGATCTTCGGTCGTGGGATTAGCCTCGCGCTCGAGACGAGCCTTTTCCTCCTCTTCGGCCTTTGCAGCCTCGGCAGCCTTAGCTTTCGCATCAAAATAAGCGTCAACAGCTTCCTTATCGCGGAGGCTGATGCCCTGCTTTTTCATTTCCTTTTTGTCTGCGCTGCTGATAACACCGCTGAGTAGCTTTGCAGTCATAGCCTGCTGTTGCTCGGTCAGAGCGTTGATTGCCTTGACAACACAGAAAAGAACAAAAGCTATAACAAAGAAGTTAATAACGGCGTTGATAAATGCGCCCCAATCTATGTAATTTGAAAGAGTAAGATCAACGGTATTAGTAGCGGGATCAATAACGGGAGCTCCGAGGAATGTGTAACAGTCAGAAAGGGTCTCAGCACCGATAATTAAACCGATTATCCAGTTGATAAATGGCTTGATGATGTTGTTCGAAACGGCAGTTACTATAGCTGTAAACGCAGAACCTACGGTGACACCGACAGCCATATCGATCACGTTGCCGCGGGTGATAAACTTCTTAAACTCTTCGAAAAACTTTTTCATTATGATTTCTCCTTTTTAAATAATGTATTATATGAGAGCACAGCAGCAGCTTTTTCTGCCGTGCAATACATTTTATGAAAATCAACCTTATTAAGCAGCCGTTCAACAAGCTCTAAATGCTTCATAGCAGCGTTCGGCTCGGTCGGAGTAATAAACTGAGCAAGCAGAGGGGAAAGAGCCTCGTTTCTTGATATGCGTCCGATCATATCATAATTTGCCTGCTCTAAAAAGCATATATCGGTAAGTGTGGCGTTTATATTCAGACCAAGGTTTTCTTTTCCTTGCCACGGAGTGCCAAAGACTGTTATAACATCATTTTTTATGTGAACTATAGGTTTATCTATGTTCAGAATACGGATGTCGTCAAAACTGTCGCACAAATTGATAGCGTGGGTTGATTTACCGACACCGCTTTTACCACTGTAAGCAACAGCCTTTCCGTTTAGCTCAATGACTGCTGAATGAAGCATAAGCCGATCAAAAAGAGGGAGCAGACTGCAGATTTTGCGATAAGCGCAAACAGATTCATAGTAACCGTCTGAAAAATCATAGCTGCTATGCGAGCGCTCTGCCGCTATTTCTTCATCGGTCACAAAGACTTCTATATCTGCGTCTTTAAAATCTGAAAGGTAATCCCGGCACTGCTTTTCGAGGTGTGAATACCTGTTGTATATCAGAACGTTAAGTCCCGCTAATTTTATCTTTATCATAATTGCTCCCTATGCTAATAGCTGCGCTAAAGCTACGATAAGCGGCATCGTAGCGATAGACAGAATAGTTGTGAAGGTAACAAGATTGACCGAAAGCTCAATGTCGTTTTCAAACTTTGTAGCAAATATTGATGTAGCAGCTGCAACAGGTGCGCTGGCGGCGGTAATAAGTGAAACGAGCACTGAGCCTCTGACGCCGCATATATAAAGAATTCTGAGAGCGATAACAGGGACCGCGATAAGCCGTATTGCAGATACGATATATACAGATCTGTCCTTGAATGCCTTAAGCAGATCGCTTTGGGCAAGATAGAAGCCGATTATCATCATTGCGAGAGGTGTGTTAAGGCTTGACATATTTGAAATCACTGTTGCGGCAACAGAAGGAAGCTTTATAGGTAATAAAAAGAAGAAAATACCTATAACAACACCGATAATTCCCGGATTAAAAAGCAGCTTTTTACCTGAAATTGCCCTGATATCACCTGTGGAGCATACAACACCGTAGGTCCAAAGCGTAATGTTGAACATTGCAACGTATACCGAGCCGTAAAAAACGCCGTCGGCACCGAGAACGGCTTCCTGAAGCGGAATTCCCATATATCCTGCGTTTGAAAAAACGCAGGCAAAACGAAGCACACTCACACGTTTTTTATCATCGCCTCGGAAAAAGATATGAACGGCAAGGATAGTTGCCGCATGAATAAGGAATGATGCCAACAAACAGACGAGCAGCCCCTGAAGCTTCTCGGGATCATATTCAATATTAAAGGAATTGATTATAAGGCAGGGGGTCACAAAGTAAAGCGAAATATTCGACAGTACCTTGGAGCCGTTTTCGTTTATAAGACCGCTCTTTCCGCCTGCAACGCCGAAGGCCATAAGCAGAAAAAGAGTTACTACCTGCCAGAATACAGTAAGCAGATTACCGAGCATTTACTTCACCGACTCAGCAAAGCGGATGAATGCCTCAAGACCTTGCTCGGTCTGCTTGTAAACACCCGCATGCTCAAGACATTTTGCGAATACAAGACCTACCTCATATCGGATGATATCAGATATATTATCTGCAGATATATCGTCATACTTGGGTAAGAACTCTGCCACCCAATATGCGTGAATAGAGGTTTTAGGATCGGCATAAAGATCCGCGCCTTCAAGAATACCCTTTTCTACTGCCGCAAGTTCATCCTTAAGACGCGAGGGAAGGACAGCAAGTCCCATAACCTCTATAAGTCCTATGTTTTCCTTTTTGATATGATGAAGCTCGGCATGAGGATGATAAAGACCTGCGGGATGCTCTTCGGTTGTAATGTTGTTACGAAGGGTAAGGTCTAAAACAAATTTTCCATCCTGCTTGAAGGCGATAGGAGTGATGGTGTTGTGGATCTCACCGTCGGTCTCAGCAAAGATAAAAGCCTCTTCATCGGTGTATCCGCGCCAAGCGGCGAGTATCTTATCCGAAAGCTGAATGATACGGTCGATAGAATCAGCCTTTAATCTGATGACCGAAAGAGGCCACTTTACAATACCGGCTTCAACATCATTAAAGCCCTCAAAGAATAGCTCTTTAATTATAGGAGCCTTCATCATAGCAAAGGTGTAATGACCGCCCTGAAAATGGTCGTGGGTCAGTATTGAGCCGCCGACAATCGGCAGATCGGCATTTGAACCCACAAAATAGTGGGGGAACTGCTCGACAAAGCTGAGTAGCTTTCTGAAGGTATCAGTATTGATAGCCATAGGAGTATGCTCGCTGTTAAAGCAAATACAGTGCTCGTTGTAATAAACATAAGGTGAGAACTGCATAGCCCAGGGAGTATTGTTAATAGTGATGGGGATAATACGGTGATTTTGTCTCGCGGGGTGATTGATCCTTCCTGGATAGCCCTCGTTCTCAACACAAAGCATACATTTAGGATATCCCGACTGGGGCAGCAGCTTTGCCGCGGCAACCGCTTTGGGGTCTTTTTCAGGCTTTGAAAGGTTTACTGTTATATCGAGAGAGCCATACTCAGTCTCGGTCACCCAACGCAGATCCTTGCAGACTCTGTAGCGGCGGATATAATCACTGTCACAGGAAAGCTTATAATACCAATTGGTAGCCGCTTGGGGCGAAGTCTTATAAAGCTCCCAAAACTTAGCTCGCACATCAGATGGGCGGGGAACAAATACTGCCATAAGCTTAGTGTCAAACAGATCGCGGTATACTACGGAATCCTCAATAATTCCTTTGTTTACCGCAAAGTCACAAATTCCGCGAAGAATATCCTCCAGCTCTGCATTATCACAAATTTCGGGCTCGGTGTATTCGCTTAGCTCTAAAAGCTCTATAATACGGTTAGTGCAGTATATACGGTCATCCTCTTCGATAAGTCTGCAGTCTACTGCGTAATCGATCAACTGTTTAATGTAGGTATGGATCACCTTTCATCACCTCAAAAGTCATTATATAACATAATTATATATTTACTTATTTATAAAGTCAATAAAGATGTTGCGAATTAAAGAGTAATGGTATATAATTGTACAATAAAGGTCGTGATGATATGAAAACAGTAGCTGTGATCGGTTTGGGACTTATGGGCGGCTCTGTCGCAAAGGCTTTAAAAAATCATGGCGGATATACCGTTATTGGTGCTGACCGAGATGAAAATGTGCTTAATAGGGCTTTGGACGAGTGTGCTATCTGTTCAGTGTGGGACCAAAGCTCTTATCTCCTAGCGGATATAACCTTGCTTTGCGTCAGTCCTTCTGTTGCAGTAAGCTTTATAAAGAATAGCGCGGCTATGCTTAAAAAGGGAAGCATACTCTCTGATATCTGCGGTATAAAAAGGGAGATTGTAGCGCTGGGTGAAGCTGTCTGTAAGCCGCTCGGTATCAGTTTTGTGGGCGGACATCCCATGGCAGGGCGAGAGCTGAGCGGATATGAGCACAGCGTCGAAAATCTTTTTGCAAATCGCAGTTATATACTCACAAAAACCGAAAATACCGACCGAAAAGCCCTTGAAAAAATGTCTTTGCTTGCAAAGGATATCGGATGTCTGGATGTTACTGTAACTACACCCGAGGAACACGACCGTATGATCGCGTTTACCTCCCAGCTTCCTCATGTGCTTGCAGGAGCATATATCAAATCGCCGCAAAGTGATCGGCATAAAGGCTTTTCAGCAGGCAGCTATCACGATGTGTCAAGGGTTGCAAGCGTAGATGAAAATCTATGGTCAGAGCTGTTTTTATCAAATAAGGACAACCTGCTCAGCGAGATAGATATGCTTATCAATCATCTGAAGGAATATAGGCAGGCTATCGAAAAAAATGACCGTACCGCTGTCAGTGATGCTGTAAAGCAGGGAAGGATATTGAAGGAAAGAGATATAACGCTTAACGGAAATGAAAAACCGCACAAATTTGGTTAGGAGAGATTGAAATGAGAACAGATTTAACAATGCTTATGGACCTGTATGAGATGACTATGTCAAATGGCATCTGGCAGAGCGATATGAGAGATAAAATCACATATTTCGATATGTTTTTCCGCCGAGTCCCCGATAAGGGCGGCTATGCTATTATGGCAGGTCTTGAGCAGCTTATTGAGTATTTTAATAATCTTCACTTTGATGAGAGCGATATTAAATATCTTCGCTCCTTAAATCTTTTCTGTGATGAGTTTTTGGATTATCTTGCAGATTTTAATTTTGAATGTGATGTATGGGCTGTTCCCGAGGGTACTCCTATATTCCCGATGGAGCCTATCGTTACAGTTCGAGGCCCTGCAATTCAGGCGTTCTTAGTTGAAACTATGGTGCTTCTCACCATCAATCATCAGTCGCTTATTGCCACCAAAGCCAACCGTATCTGTTCAGTCGCGGGAGAACGTCCGGTTATGGAGTTCGGCGCTCGAAGAGCCCACGGCTACGATGCGGCATACTACGGCGCGAGAGCTGCAATTATCGGCGGCTGTACGGGAACTTCCAATGTAATGACTGCTAAGGATTTCGGTGTTCCTGCGTCGGGCACTATGGCGCATAGCTGGGTCCAGCTTTACGAGGACGAATATACCGCATTCAAAACCTATGCGGAAAGATATCCCGATTCCTGTACCTTACTTATAGATACATATAATGTTTTAAAATCGGGACTTCCCAATGCTATTAAGTGCTTTGATGAGGTGCTGAAACCAAACGGCTACAGACCAAAGGGTGTTCGTATCGACAGCGGAGATATTGCATATCTTTCCAAGAAAATACGTAAAAGATTAGATGAAGCTGGCTATGAGGACTGTGCCATAGTCGTATCAAACTCGCTCGACGAGCATCTTATCAAGGAGCTTGATACTCAGGGAGCTAAGATTTCCTCCTTCGGAGTGGGTGAGCGTCTTATCACCGCTTCGAGTGAAGCGGTATTCGGCGGAGTTTACAAGCTTTCCGCAGTTGAGGACAAGCAGGGTAATATTATTCCGAAGATCAAGATAAGTGAAAACATTGCAAAGATAACCCTTCCCGGCGTAAAGATTCCTTGGAGACTCTATGATAACGATACAGGTAAGGCTATTGCCGATGTAATTTGTATGAATTATGAGAAGATAGATGATACCAAGCCTTACGAGATATTTGACCCTGTTCATACCTGGAAGCGCAAAACGGTAACTAACTTTACCGCTAAAAAGCTACAGATAAAGATCATGGAAAAGGGCAAGCAGGTTTATACCTCGCCTTCGGTCAAAGAGATATCAGCCTTCAGAAAAGACTGCGTAGATCATCTGTGGGAAGAGGTCAAGCGTTTTGAAAATCCCCACGCATACTATGTTGACCTCTCTCAGGAGCTGTGGGATCTTCGTCATAAGCTACTCAGCGAAAAGAGCGAAGGAGGAAAATAATGAAAAGAGTATTATGCTTTTTACTGACTTTTGTATTTTTGTTTTCGTTTGTTGCGTGTAAGGACGAAAATCCTGAGGTAACATCATCCGTAGAGAATAAAAGCAACGATATCAAAGAAGCAGTTCTAAAGGGTGAGATACCCGAGCTCAAACTTTCCCTTGGTGACTCTGTAGAAGATCTTGAAAACTATTATGATCAGCTTGAAGCGCAAATTGAGGAGTCGCATGAGGAAGGTGAGGGCCACGTTCACGATGAGCATGATATCTATATGAATATCAGCAGCGGGGAGCTCTCGGTTACCTATGAGATAGGAACTGAAAAATATTACTACGAAAAAGAGAAAAGCGATGAGGGCATCTCGGTCATATGCTCGCTTGAAGCCGCGTTTGGCTTTGTCAACGGCACTTCAAGAAGCGATATTGAGGCTAGACTCGCTGACCTTAATACCCAAAGCCTGCAGGCAGGAGAGGACGAGCTTTATTTTGCGCCGCTCTCCGATGCGCTCATTCTTCGTTATACCGAAGGCGACTATCAGCTGGATTTCTATTTTAGCGACAATCAGCTTGTCGCAACGGTACTGCGTGATACTGAAAACTGGACAATATGACGCCTTGACATTTTTGAAAATTTATGTTAGCATTAAAATACAGTAGAAAGCCGCAAGATAGCGGCAAACCCGACAACGAGGGCAGACTGTATTTTAATCGTTGCCGAGTTATCTGTATGGCATCTTCCTATAGATTACGGCATTGAAATAATAATATTTAAGCGCATAAGTTGTACGGGAAAACTGTCCGTCTACTTGTGCGCTTTTTTTGCATATGAAGCACGGCGATTTAGATCTGTAACTGATAAACAATACATTTTTAGTTACAGTTTCGATTTTTATAGGGGGAGTATATATGAAAAAAATGTTTAAGGTTTTATGTATGATTATGAGCGTATTGGTTATTCTTTCTTTTGCTTCATGCAACAAGGAAGCGTTATCGTCCGATACCTCGAGTGCGGGTCAGCCTTTCGTACCGACCGATGCAGCATCTCTTTGGAATAAGATAGATGAAACGATGAACGGTATCGATTCATATGAAGTAAAATCGATAATTAAAATGAACTTCTTTAGCAACGGTAGTAAGATTAATACTTCGGGAGATCAGATTGGCATATTCTGCAAGGGCGAAGATAATTACTATTCATACAAATATTATAAGATGGAAATAACTTGTGATGAGCCGGAGATTAAAGAGACCTATGAAACTCTAGAGGCATACTATGACGGTAAAATGTATGTTTATAACAAGGACACTAACTATGAACAGAAGCTATGTTCTCAAATGACAGTTGATGACTATATAGCATACGGAGCCGAATCAGATATCTTTAAGGATATAGATCTTGCAGATTGTAAGGATCCGGAGTTTTCGAAAAATGAGGACGGAACATATAGTTTGAAGTTTTCGGGCTATACCAAGAAAACCGTTAACAGTTTACTTAATAATATGGAAATGCCCGAAGAGGAGTTGGGTGCTGATATCATAGATGTTGAGATAAGCATAGCAACTGATGCACAGTTCCACGCAAAGAAAATGGAATTCAAGTTCGTTTTTGAAGAAGGGGAAGATGTGCTGAGCACTCCCGAAATCACTGTAACAGACGAGTATTCTAAATTCAATGAGGCAGAGCCCAATTCTGAGGATATCAAAACTGAGGATTATGTTGAGGTAGACGATGTCCGTATACTCAAGAAAATAGAAGACGGAATAAAGGATATTGAAAATGCAACCTCGGGCGAGCTTGTCTTGAATATCAAACAGGATATTAAAGCGGGCGGTCAAACAAGCACAGTAACTGAGAATGATACTATTTCGTACGGAGTAAAAAACGGAAGCTATTATTATGATGTAATCGCAAAATCCAACGGTACGAATACAACCATCAAATATAAGGGCGGAATACAGACAATATCCGCTGAGGGTTATGAAGATCAGGTTGTGAGCCTGTCTGAACAAGCGGCAAAAGAGTATATTAACAGTTTAATAAATACGGCAAACTATGCTAAGGGATATGTTTCGGGAGTAACAAAAGTTGACGACGGAAAGTATAAAATAGAAATGGGATATGCTGTCAGCGACCTATATGAACAGTTTTTCGAAAGCATCGGCGCAAAATATAAATCGGCTTCTCTTGAGATAGTCGTATGTTCGCAAGGAGATATGTTAACCGAGATAGAGGGTAAGCTGAAAATTAACGGAACATTTAATTCGGAAAATCTTGAAATGACAGTTAATTCAACCGTTAGCGTCAAGGATGTTACAATACCTACTGTGGATATGTAGCTGAGATATATAAAGTAGGGAGACAGTCGCCCAGTTCCAGTCTTACCTGGAGGTGCGTATATTGTTTTGTTAATACCGGTATTTGGAGGAGTTGCCTATGGTTCCTAACAGAACTATTGGTAGGATAGTGTCTTTTTGTGGTATTTTATTGTTCTTGCTCTATCTGTTATTCTTATTATTGCCTGATCAGGAAGCAAAACCGTTAGATGTTTATATTTTTTCAGATATAGAAGAATGTCGGAAATTTGATGAAGATATGACATCAAATGTGAAGGTCACCATATATAATAAACCTGATACTGATACGAATTTAAAAGATTTAAAATACCTTGATTTTTATGCTTGCAAGTTCCATTCACACGAATTTGAATTTGAATTGTTCGCCTATAATTTCATAGATAGTGATACGGCGAAAGAATATTTTAAAAATGAAACGGGTAAAAATGATGATCTTGAAATAAATTTCAGCAATTCATCTGGTATGGGTTTGTTTAGAAGCATAGTAATTGACGGAAATAAGGCATATTCTGTATATTGTAAAGATTCGGATTCCTTAAAGGTAATTGAGTTTATAAATTCTATTTTTACAAAACAACTAATCAATCAGGTAAGGGAAGGGAACACAGCATAGATAGGACAGTGGACGGTTCTCTGCCTTAGGCTCGATTTACGGTTGTTTCTTCGAGGACAAGGAACCGTCCCCTTGTGTTTTTGTTTTAAGATTTTGAATTCATTACGTTCAGAAATCCAAATTAGAGTAGCTGCTGGTTCATACCATTGGGGAGATTATTCATGAAAAATAAGGAAATTTTATTTAAGTTTGGCAAAGCCCATGAAATCGTGTGCTCGGACACTTTAATTTGTGCGATTGATGGTAATGTTAGACTGTATGATAAACAAACTGGAGAACTTATTGTAACATTATCGAATTTAAAATGTCCAAATCATGCTGCATTTACCAAAGACAACCGTTTGATAGTTAAGAATACGTTTGGAAAGTATTGTATCTACAACCTTAGCGATTTCTCGCTTGAAAAAAAGATCAGCATAAAAAATTATGGACAGGCACAAGACAGTGAGTTTTTAATGGTTGAAAACGATAGATATATACTTGGGACTGTGTATAGATTTCCGGACGAGTTATTGTTAATATATGATATTTATACTGATGAAACAATACTGATTGATTGGCCAGATGTAAGGGTGCCTCGATTTATTCGGAACAAGCAAGGAAAAATATATGCGTTAGTCGGATTCCCCAAAAAATTTCCGCCTTACGAATCTATAGTCATGCTCTACGATTTAAGTTCGGTAGTTACTACCAAGACCATACCTGAGCCCATTTTGATTGCTGATGGGGAATATAGGGCGGGATATTGTGACATTATGGACAATATGATCATAATGGATTTTAACCGCCAGATAATGATTTACGATTTATTGACTAACAGCGGTGAGATATTCACATATTTGTCAAAATGTGAAGGCGTTAAATGTCTCGAAATTTCTGAAGACGGTAAATATTTTGCCGTAGCCCAATCAAGCGAAGTTTTTATATTCAGCGTAGGAGAAAAGAAAATAGTGGAAAGATTAGAGACCGATATGTGTTATAGCCTAAAGTTTATTGATAATGATACAAAATTGTTGATAGGCTCGTGGAAAAGAAGTTACTGTATCAATATCACGTCAATCACAGTGTAGAGGGTAGGACAGGGGACGGTTAGCGTGAAACCAAGGGTCGATCAGGGGACGGTTCTGGTCGATCAGGGGACGGTTCTATGATTGACGAAAAGAGTGATAAGTGATATGATAAGATTGGTGATGAAGAATGGCAAGAGCAGCAAGAATAAAAAGCAAAAACGATACTTATCATATCATAATGCGAGGAATAAACCGTCAACAGATATTTGAGGATGAACAGGATAACGA